>NZ_JAMPJZ010000062.1:0-30000 GCF_039961835.1 Trichocoleus sp. ST-U1 | reverse complement strand
ACCAGCTAGCTCCGGGTTCGATTGGCATTTCACCCCTAACCACACCTCATCCGCTGATTTTTCAACATCAGTCGGTTCGGACCTCCACTTGGTGTTACCCAAGCTTCATCCTGGACATGGTTAGATCACCCGGGTTCGGGTCTATAAACAGTGACTTATCGCCCTTTTCAGACTCGCTTTCGCTTTGGCTTGAGCATTGAATGCTTTGACCTGCCACTGCTTATAAGTCGCCGGCTCATTCTTCAACAGGCACACGGTCACTCGTTCAATCGAGCTTCCATTGCTTGTAAGCTTACGGTTTCACGTTCTATTTCACTCCCCTTCCGGGGTTCTTTTCACCTTTCCCTCGCGGTACTGGTTCGCTATTGGTCACACAGTAGTATTTAGCCTTACCGAGTGGTCTCGGCTGATTCACACGGGATTTCACGTGCCCCGTGCTACTCGGGATTCAGCTAGGGCTTTTGAAGCTTTCGACTACAGGACTTTTACCTTCTCTGGTGCAGTTTTCAGTTGCTTTGTCTAACTTCTCGAGTCCCACGTTGCTGTCCCACTACCCCACCAAGCATGCTTGATGGTTTAGGCTCTTCCCGTTTCGCTCACCACTACTCAGGGAATCTCTTTTGATTTCTTTTCCTCCAGCTACTAAGATGTTTCAGTTCACTGGGTTGGCTCTTTACTGCCTATGGATTCAGCAGTTAGTTCTTTGGGGTTGCCCCATTCGGATATCTCCGGCTCATTGCTTGCTTCCAGCTCCCCGGAGCGTTTCGTCGGTCGCCACGTCCTTCATCGCCTCTGTGTGCCGAGGGATCCACCATAAGCTCTTTGTAGCTTGACCACATTCTCTTGCTTGGATGATACGGACGCCTTCTTCGATTGGACGTCTCGTTTTTTCCTGCTTTTTAACGTTACTATGCAGTTTTCAAGGTTCTTTGGCTGGAATTAGAGTCCAGCAGTCTCTCTGAGGCTTTTCGAGTTTCAGAGTCGATGCTGACTTCTTTTTCCGGTTTTCGGTTTCGACTTGCTCGGGTTATAGATATGCCACTCAACCGGGCTTCCCAACTTAAGCTTTACCCTCTTACTTGTCAAGCAATCAGCTTGACTTTAGGTGGGCCATCCTGGACTCGAACCAGGGACCTCACCCTTATCAGGGGTGCGCTCTAACCACCTGAGCTAATAGCCCATAAACCGGAACCGTAATAGTTTGAAAGCTTTTGATGACACGACCTCGACGACCTGGGATGACCTTCTGTGACCGACTTCATCGGTGCTCAGAGGTTCGGTCTCCCTTAAAAGGAGGTGATCCAGCCACACCTTCCGGTACGGCTACCTTGTTACGACTTCACCCCAGTCATCAGCCCTGCCTTCGGCGTCCCCCTCCTTTGCAGGTTAGGGTAACGACTTCGGGCGTGGCCAACTCCCATGGTGTGACGGGCGGTGTGTACAAGGCCCGGGAACGGATTCACCGCCGTATGCTGACCGGCGATTACTAGCGATTCCGCCTTCACGCAGGCGAGTTGCAGCCTGCGATCTGAACTGAGCCACGGTTTATGGGATTTGCTTGTCATTGCTAACTTGCTGCCCTTTGTCCGTAGCATTGTAGTACGTGTGTAGCCCAGGACGTAAGGGGCATGCTGACTTGACGTCATCCCCACCTTCCTCCGGTTTGTCACCGGCAGTCTCCCTAAAGTGCCCAACTTAATGATGGCAACTAAGGACGAGGGTTGCGCTCGTTGCGGGACTTAACCCAACATCTCACGACACGAGCTGACGACAGCCATGCACCACCTGTGTTCCGGTTCCCGAAGGCACCCTTCTGTTTCCAGAAGGTTCCGGACATGTCAAGTCCTGGTAAGGTTCTTCGCGTTGCATCGAATTAAACCACATACTCCACCGCTTGTGCGGGCCCCCGTCAATTCCTTTGAGTTTCACACTTGCGTGCGTACTCCCCAGGCGGGATACTTAACGCGTTAGCTACGGCGCGGCCCGGGTCGATACAGGCCACACCTAGTATCCATCGTTTACGGCTAGGACTACTGGGGTATCTAATCCCATTCGCTCCCCTAGCTTTCGTCCCTCAGTGTCAGTTGCAGTCCAGCAGAGCGCTTTCGCCACCGGTGTTCTTCCCAATCTCTACGCATTTCACCGCTACACTGGGAATTCCCTCTACCCCTACTGCACTCTAGCCGTTCAGTTTCCACCGCCTTTCCAGGGTTAAGCCCCGGTCTTTAACGGCAGACTTGAACAGCCACCTACGGACGCTTTACGCCCAATTATTCCGGATAACGCTTGCATCCTCCGTATTACCGCGGCTGCTGGCACGGAGTTAGCCGATGCTGATTCCTCAGGTACCGTCATTTTTTTCTTCCCTGAGAAAAGGGGTTTACAATCCAAGAACCTTCCTCCCCCACGCGGTCTTGCTCCGTCAGGCTTTCGCCCATTGCGGAAAATTCCCCACTGCTGCCTCCCGTAGGAGTCTGGGCCGTGTCTCAGTCCCAGTGTGGCTGATCGTCCTCTCAGACCAGCTACCGATCGTCGCCTTGGTAAGCTTTTACCTTACCAACTAGCTAATCGGACGCGAGCTCATCTTCAGGCTATAAATATTTCACCTCTCGGCACATCCGGTCTTAGCAGTCGTTTCCAACTGTTATCCCCGTCCTGAAGGCAGATTCTCACGCGTTACTCACCCGTCCGCCACTAGAATCCGAAGATTCCCGTTCGACTTGCATGTGTTAAGCAGACCGCCAGCGTTCATCCTGAGCCAGGATCAAACTCTCCATTGTGTTAAGTGAGTTTGTTTTTTTGGCTATTGGAAACTATAAGTTTCCTACCGACTTCGTCTTGGTGATTGAAGTTTCCTCCAATTCACCTGATTTTTTTGACGAGGTACTTGTGTTTACTTGGCTTTCAAACTATTATTTTTTCTAGGTTCGGTGCGCTTCGGTGTCGCTTCACTTTCGCTTGCTCTCCCGACCGCTTTATTAATGTAGCAACCACGAACCGCTTCTGTCAACTGTTTTGAAAAACTTTTTTGGAAAACTCTCAAAAGCTCCAAGGGCGCAGCTTTTGGGCTAAGTTGGTTGGACAAACTTTTAGAAAAATTAGGGGAAAACTGAAGTGGTGAGTCCCAGGGCTGTTCTACCTCCCTCGATCGTATTAGACCCGATGTTACGCAGCTGGTTGTTGGAAGATGTCGGTCGCGGCGATCGCTCGAGTCAAAGTACGCGATGCAGATGGGAGGAGCGATGAACCACCAGATGGAACTAGATGATGCTGTAATGATTAAGGATAATCACATTGCTGTAGCTGGAGGAATTGGCGAGGCGATCGCTCGTATCCGTAGGTAGATGGTGAATAAAGTGGCGACCTTGACTGACCTCCACTTTGATATTGGATCTTCCTGGCTACTCAATCGTTAGAAAAAGCGGCTTCTTTTGATGAGCGACCAGCGCATTACTAAGGAGGGGCTAGTTCTGAATTAAGGCTCAAGAACACCGCCGCTAAGAACTGAACGGAGGAAGTGTTGAGCCGATTGCAAGCCCTGACTCATTAGAAGTGCAATCGTGGTACCCAAATGATGCAAACTCAACAAACCCACACGTAGCTCTCAAAGTAAGCGTTTTGATAGCAAAAGTAGCAGATTAACAAGTAGCAGATGAAGACAATGCGGGGGAAAGCCACAGATGAATAAGAGTTTCTGCTTTAACCCTGTTGACCGCACTGTACAGCGACTTGAGTAAAATTGTCAAAATTGAACAAACTCCCAAGAAGCGGGAGAGCATTGTGAAGAGCTTAGCTTACCCCATCCTTCTTCAGATATTTTGTCCGAATGTCTGTTAGGATGAGTTTCTGCCAGTACATTCCGGTCTGTTGCTGGCGCATTGGAAAAAAGCTCATTTAAGCCATCCAACTGAACTACAAATTTCCTGCTCTTAGACTGGCCCCAGGCACTTGATTTGGGATAGGGGCATTACTAGGAGCGATCGCATCCATGACATTTCGTAACCTCGGTCTTTCAACGGACCTGCTTCGTGCTGTGGCTGACTCTGGCTATACTGAGCCAACCCCCATTCAGCAGCAAGCAATTCCCGCCATCCTGAAAGGGCAAGACATTTTCGCTAGCGCCCAAACTGGAACGGGCAAGACTGCTGGCTTTACCCTGCCTTTACTGCAACTCCTGGGTACTGCCAACGCCAACCAGGTGCATCGCAGACCTCGTGCCCTCATCCTCACACCTACTCGCGAACTGGCAGATCAGGTAAAAGATAGCGTCAAAACTTATGGAAAATACCTGTCGCTGCGAGCAGCAGCCATCTATGGCGGCGTGGGAATTAAGCCGCAAGTTCAAACGCTGCATCGGGGAGTTGATATTGTAGTCGCTACACCCGGTCGCTTGCTCGACCACGTTGGGCAAAAGACGGTCGATCTCTCGAAGATAGAGATACTGGTGCTGGATGAATGCGATCGCATGTTAGATATGGGCTTCATCCGCGACATCCGCAAAATTTTGGCAGTGCTACCTGCATCGAGGCAAACGCTGATGTTTTCTGCCACCTTCTCTAAACCGATTCAGCAGCTTGCCAGCACCCTACTAAAGTCTCCGACCCAGATCGAAGTAGCTCCCCGGAATACCGCCGCACAGCAGGTAGAGCAGGTGGTTCATCCGGTCGATCGCAATCGCAAGCGAGAACTGCTTTCTCATATGATTGGGTTCCACAATTGGCAACAAGTGCTAGTCTTCACCCGGACGAAACACGGAGCCAACCGTCTAGCTGAGCAACTTGCTCAAGATGGGCTGAAAAGCACTGCAATTCATGGCAACAAAAGTCAGGCAGCCCGTACCCGTGCTTTGCAAGACTTTAAGCAAGGAAAAGTGCGAGTATTAGTTGCCACCGATGTAGCATCACGGGGTCTAGATATCGATCAGCTCCCCCACGTAGTCAACTTTGAACTTCCTAATGTACCAGAAGACTACGTGCATCGCATTGGTCGCACAGGTCGCGCTGGTAACGAAGGAAGAGCGGTTTCCCTCGTCAGCGAAGATGAATACCCATTCCTCAAAGACATCGAACGATTACTCAATCAAACCCTTGTGAAAGACGTGATTCCAGGCTACGAGCCAACTGCCCCAGTCCGGAAAGTGGTAGACCAAGCGAAAGGTCAGCGCGCAAATCAAGGGCGCAGTAACCGAGCAAAGTCCCATGCACCATCCGCACCTACCCGCAGCAAAAAGCCCAGCGCACCAGGACGCGCTCGAAAAAGTCTGCATACTGCTTAAATTTCTGGCGATTGCCGCCTAGTTAAGGCGAGATACCCGGCTTTTTTAAAAAGTTGGGTATTTTTGTTAAGGGCTGACAATGTGGTTGGCAAGGGGTGCGGTGCGAAATACAGGTTTGCGATCGCTATTTGGCAATTGCTGTCAGTTAGTCATCCATGATAATTATGGGTGAATGGCGAGTTACGGTTGAAGAAGCTACCCCAGCAATCAATGGAGGAAGACCAATGACCGTTACTATTCCCATTCGTGCCATTGAACTCACTCCCGGTAGCACGATTAGCATTCATAACTTGTCTTGGCAAGACTTTGTACAGATTCTTACGGAACTGGGAGAAAAGCGTAGCACCCGCATTGCGTACTACCGAGGAACTCTCGAAATCATGTCCCCTTTGGCACTGCACGAACGCCCCCATCGCATCATTGCTGATATCGTCAAAGCTATCTTAGATGCTCAAGGGCGGGACTGGGAAGATTTTGGCTCAACTACTCTAAAGCAACCAGAAATTGCTGGAGTCGAACCCGATACCTGTTTTTACATCCAGAATGCCAGTCGTGTCCGGGGTTGCACCAATATGGATTTAGCGGTTTACCCACCCCCGGATCTTGCCATTGAGTCTGATGTCACTTCAAAGACTACCTTGAACGCCTACGAAGCGCTGTGCGTTCCGGAAGTATGGATCTATCGGAGTTGCCAACTTAAGATTTACATTCTACAAAATGGTGACTACGCGGAATCATCTGTCAGTTCTATCTTTCCCGATCTTCCCATCACCAAAATGATTCCCCAATTGGTGCAAAAAGCCATTGATGAGGGAACCAGTCGGATGCTGCGCGAATTGAAATTGCAACTGGGTTAATATCAGGAAAGATTTACCCCGATCGCGCTTTTGAATCTCCCCAATTGGTGGTTAGCTGGCGGTGCAGTACGAAATACGGTTTGGCGATCGCTATTTGCCAACGACTATCTATTATTCCTCATATAATTGAAAATTATGAACTTTGAAATAACGATTAAGAATTATCGATGCTTTTCCGATTTGAATCCTGTTCGCTTTGTTTTCCAAAAAGGATTCACCGCCTTTGTAGGAGTTAATAATGCAGGTAAGTCATCACTGCTAAAGTTTTTCTATGAATTTCGCTCTATTTTTGAACAACTATCGATTGATAAAGATAATGGTTTTAATTTTGCTAACAAAGATAATGTTTTTAATTCTGTATTAAGTGGCAATTATATTCCTTTTAAAAAACCTTCTACTGTCCGGTATATTGAAGAATTATTTTATAACGGCAATGAACGCTCCATAACAATTGAAATTAAGCTAAGTGAACCCGTTTCTTCTTCAAATCCACTGATAGATAAAGTCCAAAAATTAGTTTTAACAATTCCTAGAGCTGAGAACAAGTTTACCGCGAAACTATATTATCATACAGGTGATATTTTAAGTCGCTATGAAGCCAACTTTTACAAACCATTTGGGGAAATTTTTTATAAACTTAAAAACACTTTATATATAAGTTCATTTCGCAATATTCTCAATGTAGAATTTATGAGAAAAGAGGGTGAAGACAGCCAATTTTCCGTAGAAAAAAAATATTTTGATATTGATGCAGGTATTTATTTTCTAGAAAAATGGCGTTCTCTAAAACATGGTAGCGATAAAAGAAGCCAAGAAATTCTTTATACAGTTACTCAAGATATCTGTAGAATTTTTAATTTTAATAGTTTGGAAATCAATGCTTCGGATGACGAATTTACACTTTTTCTGATTATTGATGGAAAAAGCTATAAACTTTCAGAGCAAGGATCTGGAATTACTCAATTTATTCTTGTTCTTGCAAACGCAGCTATCAAACAGCCAGATTATATCTTAATAGATGAACCAGAACTCAACTTACATCCCTCTCTTCAGCTAGATTTTTTGACAAGCCTTGGTTCTTTTGCTAAAGAAGGAGTTCTCTTTGCTACTCATAGCATTGGTCTAGCACGATCAAGTGCTGAGTTAATATATTCTATCTGCAAGAGCAATAAAGGTGGAAGTGAAATACGCCAACTTGAAGCAACTCGAAACTTGTCACAGTTACTTGGAGAACTCAACTTCTCTACCTACAATGAGCTAGGCTTTGACAAAATTCTACTTGTTGAAGGTGCTACGGAAGTTAGGACAATACAGCAATTTCTTCGGAAGTATGGAAAGGAGCATCAGATTGTACTTTTATCTTTGGGAGGTTCCGATATGATTAAAGAGAAATCTGAAGCAGAACTGGCAGAAATCAAGCGTATTTCTCAAAAAATCTTTGCGCTAATTGATAGTGAACGTTCTAATCCTAGTGCTGACCTAGATCAAACTAGAAACGCATTTTGTGAAACCTGTAAGAAGCTAGGAATAGAATGCCGGGTACTTGAGCGTAGAGCTATGGAAAATTACTTCACTGATAGAGCGATAAAAGAATTTAAAGGACCAAAATACCAAGAGCTTCAACCTTATGACAAGCTTGAAGATGCTCAGTATCAGTGGGGCAAAGCAGAAAACTGGCGCATAGCCCAGAAAATGACGAAAGAAGAGCTGGACAATACAGACCTTGGCGAGTTTCTTGCTTCTTTGTGAATTAGATCAAAAGATTAGGGTAGGACGAGGTGCAACAGGTAATCTGTTTGTGTTTCGTCGTGAGTGATTTGGGCGTTTTGAGCGATCGCGTTCTATCAACTCTGCAATTATGAAGAATGCGATCGCTCACAAGTAAAATCCGATCGTTCAAGTCATCTGAAGCCCAATATCGAAGGTTCCCACGTAGCCTTGTGCATCCTGGGTAAGCTGGAGCATCAGTTGATCGCCTCCATCCTGAAAGATGCCATCTCGATCGTTCCTCTGGGTGCGCTGTCCCTTAGCAGCATAGGGAGGCTGTGCGTGGACTCGATCCGTGAGAGCATCGTCGAAGTAAAGCTGCGAGGTAAACTCAGAACCGCGCCCAGACGCAGAATCGGTGCGAATCTTGAAGTGAATGTGAACCGTTCTGCCTGGATACCAACCAGGATAGATCGTTACGAACTCCACGGTTCCATTTGCATCCGTCACCTGATTTCCGCGCAAGAACTTCTGCCCTTGCGTATCCCCGTTGAAGTCCCGGACATCCGAATAAACACCCAGCGCGTCACAGTGCCAAATGTCTACAGTTGCACTCCTCAAAGGTGTACAGGATCTTCCATCAATCCCAGAGACTCGAAACACCAAACGCAACGGTACTCCTGGCTTTACCGAACCGTCAGAAGGATCTGAGCGGATATCAGAGCGGTTAAGCTTCTCATCCACGAAATATGGCCCTTCCGTCTGTTGGGGTTTTACCACGCAAGTCGGAGTCTGCGCGATCGCTATCGGAGTCGGTGTCTGAGTTGATGAACTTATCGGTTTTGCTGAGATAGACTCTCCGCGCCAGCATCCCACAAGCGATACTGCCGCTGTTCCCCCTAGGAAGCCAAGCACCTGTCGTCGCTTCATCATGGAGATAAGGGAAATTCTTTTCAGACGGTTTTTTTTCATTTCATCGGCTCCAAATAGAATTATCGCAATTTACCTAGGCGGTTGAAACCGCGTCTACACAGACAAAACCCGCCTGCGTGGGTTTCAAAATCTTTGATTTGTCTTAAGCATTCTCAACTGGGCGGTTGAAACCGCGTCTACACAGACAAAACCCGCCTGCGCGGGTTTCAAAATCTTTGATTTGTCTTAAGTCCGCGCAGGCGGACTTAGTTTGTTTAGCCGCGATTTCTAATCGCCAGGGCTTATTGAAAATTTGGTCGTATCCACGAAAGGGTCGCTAAATTGATTCAAGCTTATTGCTGAAGAGGAGGTACGTCTGATTGGTTGCCATCTTGAGGTGGACGGGGCGGAACTCCCAGCGCATTTACCAGTTGCTCTTCCGTCACGCCGAGTTTTGCCGCCACCGCCTTAAAATCGGGTCGGGGTGGGCGTTGTCCCGGTTCGGGCGGTGTAGTTGGTGGGTTTGCAGGTACTCCCAGTGCTGCCTTCAAATTGGCTTCTGACACACCCAGCTTCTGCGCTGCGGCTGCAAAATCGGGACGGGGCGGACGGGGCGGAACTCCCAACGCATTTACCAATTGTTGTTCGGTAATGCCGAGTTTTGCCGCCGCTGCCTTAAAGTCGGGACGAGGTGGGCGTTGTCCTGGTGTAGGATTCGCTGGCACTCCCAGTGCTTCTTTTAACTTAGCTTCTGAAATGCCCAATTTCTGAGCCGCTGTGGCAAAATCTGGTCCTCGTCTGCGTCCCTGTCCCTGCTGTTGTTGATTGGGCTGGGATGAGTTTTGGGCTTGTCGGTTAGGCGATTGAGCGATCGCCTGATTAAGAGTCACACATCCAAACGTTCCAACTAGAACAGGAATCGCGATCGCTGCTAACAGTCGGCGGGTATTTATCACAAGCTTGCTCCTTCGGTTGAATCTCGAAACGTGTCTATAGATTCAATTAAGCTCAACCAAAATTACAGCTTACCCTTCGTCTAAATTACAGTTTTGTAATCTGAGCTAGTGAACGCGAGATGCCCGACTTTTTGGAAAAGTCGGGCATCGGAACCGCAGGCGATCGCGTGAACTCCAGAAAAGCAACCTCAAACACACAACAGCGATACTTCCTTGGAAAGACGCGATCGCACAGATGTCTTCCTAGGATTAGTAAGAGTTGCGATCGCATTCGCGCAGACTGTCTGGTCGCGAAAAAGAAGCACAATCCACAGCTTTCCTAGCGTGGAGAAGTCCTACAGGAGTTTAAATGGTTATGAATAGTTCGTCGAACCGACCTCTGGCTGTCGTAACAGGTGCCTCTAAGGGCATCGGTTACGAGCTTGCCAAACAGTTCGCCCAAAACGGCTTTGATCTTCTCGTCACAGCCACCGGATCGAGTATCGATGAAGCCGCTCAAACCTTTGAGGGACTAGGTGCCAAGGTCGAGACGGTGCAGGCTGATCTTGCTACTTATGACGGTGTAGAGACACTCTACAACCAGATTAAGGCGACTGGCAGATCGGTAGAGGCGATCGCGATAAATGCAGGGGTCGGTGTCGGTGGTGATTTCGCCCGCGAGACTGACCTAAAGGACGAGCTAAATCTCATCAACCTGAACGTCGTTTCATCTGTGCATCTCGCCAAACGGGTAGTGAAAGATATGGTCGAGCGCGGTAAGGGTCGAATCCTCTTCACTTCGTCAATTGCTGCCATCATGCCAGGGCCATTTGAAGCAGTCTACGCGGCTTCCAAAGCATTTGTACACTCCTTCTCGGAAGCGCTACGCAACGAGTTAAAGGATACAGGCGTCACTGTTACCTCACTCATGCCTGGGCCAACTGATACCAACTTCTTCCATAGTGCGGGAATGGACGACACCACGGTAGGTACAAAACAGAACGATGACCCGGCTGAAGTCGCCAAACAGGGTTTCGATGCCTTAATGGCAGGCAAGGATCACATCATCGCTGGTTCGCTCCTGACGAAGATTCAGGGCAATGTAAGCAAGGTGTTGCCTGATACCGTCAAGGCTGAGCTGCATCGTCAGATGACTAAGCCTGAGTCGGCTAACAAGTAACGCACGCAGTGCCTTCCCGATCATCTGTTGTATATAAAGGTGTTTTGGCAGGCATTCTCATACCGACCGGAGCAAATGCAAACGTCGAGTGAGGTGCAGAAATCAATACCCGTAGGCAAAAAGTAGTTTAAAGCAAAACACTTATGCACATTCATCATCTCAATTGTGGCTGTATGTGTCCGGTCGGTGGGGCGCTCTTTGATGGCTTCAGTCGCGGTCTGACGGCTCGCCTCGTCTGTCACTGTCTGCTCGTGGAGACGAACCAGGGACTCGTTCTAATCGATACTGGCTTTGGTCTGCGCGATGTTAAGTCACCTTACGAGCGACTCAGCCCGTTTTTTATTCATTTCAACGGTATCCAGTTCGATCGCAAGTACACGGCGATCGCTCAGGTCGAGCAACTAGGATTTTCCGCACGGGACGTGCGCCATATCGTGCTTACCCACCTCGATTTCGATCATGCTGGTGGGCTGGAAGATTTCCCTGAAGCAACCGTACACGTAATGCAGACTGAAATTGACGCAGCGCGGGATCGACACGGCTTCATTACCAAAGGGCGCTATCGTCCAGAGCAGTGGGACGAGGTAAAACGCTGGAAGTTCTATTCGCCAGGGGGCGAACCCTGGTTTGGCTTCCAGGCAGTCCGCGATCTTGAGGGACTACCGCCAGAGATTCTCCTCATCCCACTTGCGGGTCACACACGGGGTCATGCTGGCATTGCCATCCAGACAGGAGATAGTTGGCTCCTGAATGCAGGCGATGCCTACTTTTACCGACACGAGATGGACTCCTCCGAACCACGTTGCACGCCGGGAATGCGTTTCTACCAATGGATGATGGAGGTGGATCGAGAAGCGAGGCTCCACAATCAGGATCGGCTGCGTGCATTATCGCGCGATCGCAGTAACGACGTGCGCCTCTTTTGCAGTCACGATGCGATCGAGTTCAAAGCCTTCGCCGACCAGTCCAGCGACCCTCAGAACTTGAAAATGCATAATTCATGAAGTCTGCGTCAATCAGATTGATGGAAGAGGCAGGAATTGAGAGCGATCGCGCTGAACAGCAGGAGGCTATGCTCAGTGAGTCCCCGATCTGATGTTTGAGGTCAAGTCCAAAACTGACTTCTTATTTAAGTTGCGTCAGAAGACTCAGGAATTTTTAGCTCTATGAACACAGGTTAGGGTTTTAGTTGACTTGCGATTAGTTTATATGAAGATAAGAAAATGTTAGGCTTCCTATCAAAAAAGGGTTAGCCATTAAAAAGCCAATCGAGTAACTCTTTGTCGAATAGCTCTGGCTCTTCAAAGTGAGGCGCATGGCTGCTCTTCTCAAATATGCGGATAGTAAGATTACTAAACTTGTCTCTTACTCCTTCCCACATATAGGGTGGTGGAACGAGGTAATCGTAGCGACCAAGTGCAAGCAATACAGGTACTTGCAACTTATCTAAGTTCTCAGTAATATCTATATCCCGAAAAACCTCGCCCCAGACATAATCAAACATAGCCATATTGACTTCTATACCTTCCCAAAGTTTTGTCGCGTCATAGTTGTAGTCAAACCAACTTTTGGGTCCCATGAGAAGGCAATAAGTAATAAAAGCTTTCTCAGGTGCAGCAGATATTTCTTCAGGCAACCTGGTCAGGTTTTTAGCAAGAGCCGCTTTACGCTCAGGACAAACAGAATCATTCAGATAACGTTCCGCAGCCAAATGCCCTTCATGGGAGTAATTTGGTCCTAAGCACATCATTACCACATGAGACACATTGGCAGGATATTTCTTGGCATACTCCAGCGCCATAAATCCATGACCTGAATGACCAATAACAATAATCTTGCCAAACCCTAGCTCTTTCCTAACCAGTTCAATATCATCAACCAGTGAGTCTAACTGGAACAAAGAGGTGTCTTTACAATTATAAGGAGGTGAGAAACCTCGATGATCGATAAAGACCAACTTTAGACTGCTACGAAGATTGTTAGAAAACGTTCTAGAGTAATACAGTGAACTTCCAACCACGATGGTAGGAGTACCGTCACCCTCAACAATATACTGAAGCTTAAAACCGCTTGAATACACATGGCCTGTTAAAGACATATTCTTACTTCTCCAGATTTCATCTGCTTAATCATAAATACAGAGACGACCGCCATACAGTCTAGGATTTACTATGATTCGTTCAAGTAGTTTCGACATTTTAAGTAATCGCTTAATTAAATGTTAATACTAGGATAAAGTACACTTTTGCAGCGTACTGGGTTCAGGGATGGATTGACATAGATGTAAAACATGCATCCTCGTACAGTTGCGATCGCGTCTTCACAGCACCATCCAATCGTTTAGCAAATTTGAAGCCATTAGCACCAGAAGTCTTAGCTATTTTAGCTACAGTAGCAAAAGGACAAGCTACGGTAGTCAGTGCGTAAAAATAGAGGTCAGCAATGTCCAATTACTACCATTGAACGATCGTGCTGTATCAACTCATAAATCCTCGTCCTTCCTTAGTGGAATTTTAGGAGAGGCGAGTTGGATTTGTGTCATAGACACGCAGACAGACTTGTAGGGAATTTTTACTACCCGATCCTACAAAGTGCCTGACTCTAGTTGCTCCAAGTATATGAAATCAGGAGCCTTTACTCCGGCTTCAGCTCTGATTCTAATGAGTTTAGGAGATTCAAAAAAACGCTTGGCATCGTCTATCGATGTCCACAATGAGAAATGCACCACTTTGTTGGGATCGCTTTCATACTTTAAGACCTGATACGACCTCTCTCCAGCTTCCCTTCTGATGTCGGATGCATTGTCAAAAACCTTCTTCCACGACTCGTAGTCTTCAACTTCATGGATAATTAACACGTATTGCATAATTTATCTAGCTAGTAGTGTTTCTTTATTAACCTAACCGATGCTTGGGACATTGGTGTTGGTAGTAGTGGATCGCGAGCTGAGGCTCCATGATCAAGATCGGCTACGTGCATGATCACGCGATCGCAGTAACGACGTGCGCCTCTTTTGCAGTCACGATGCGATCGAGTTCAAAGCCTTCACCGACCAGTCCAGCGACACTCAGAACTTGAAAATTCATCATTCCTGAACTCTGCGTCAGTCAGATTGATTCAGGAACCAGAGCTAAGGCGATCGCGGCAAGCAACAGGAGACTATGCTCAATACTAGCCCCTTAGACTTTACATAACTAACCGACGATTGCCATACCATTGACTCAAATCATGCTCAATTCCTTCAAGGATTGCGATCGCATCCATCATTGATTTTGCATCAGCCGCTAACAAAGCAAATACTGACTCAATCCGTTGTTGATAGTTCTGTGGGCAGAGCGCAAAGCTGTTGGCAACTGCCACCGCACCTTTCTCATTCAATAGGTATTCTTCATTGAGTGCAAATAATACCTGATTCATACAAGCTACGCTACGGAAACAGCAACCTGCTGCATAGGCAACATCACCGCGTGCAATTGCCTTTTGTGCAATGAACAGTGAAAAACTAATTTCCCAGGCAAAAGTATTAATAGTTGCTTGTTTAAGCTGAATAGGATAAGGGGTTGTCTTTGCCTTTAAAGCGTCTAAAACGTTATACGGATCGTGAAGTGGCAGACAAATTGCAACTTCACCCATATAAATAGAGGACACAAAGCCGTGTGGATGCCCTGGTTGGTAATCAATAGTAATTTGCCCAGTATGACAATCACCAATGACACGATTAACCTGAACCACATCACGATAGAGAAAATCTACAGAGACACCTTCTATCTTTAGCCAACCACCACCATTAATCCATTTTCCCCATCCACCAATTGGGGTAATTAGATTTGCGCGGTGGCTGTCGTCAAGTTCAGAGGCGAGGTGATTTAGAGCAGTCACATCAAGCGGATTCTCTGGGTTGTAATAGATTCCCAGATCCACATCTGACTTCTGTGTATGGTTGCCTCGCGCCCTTGAACCACCTAGAGCGATCGCTGCAATTCCCTGAATTGACTGTAAACGTTCAACAACACGGTGGATCAACTGAGGCAATTGCTGATTCATATTGACTTCATTTTTCCACCAATTCAAACCTATTTCACATTAAATGCTAACGGACAAGCTTCAAATAATACCCTCACTCATCACATAAGCTGCACAACTATTAGTTGTACCGTATTCGCTATCAAACACCACCCGCTTCAACTATATTGTTCCTCTAGATAAATCCACATATGATTCTGTTGAATAGTCTGTATGTAGCTGAATCGAACCGATTAGGCTTTGAGTCCAATGAGAGCGATCGCGGCAAGCAACAGGAGACTATGCTCAGTTAGTCCCTGCTTTGATGTTTGAGGTCAAGTCAAAACAGATTTTGTGCCCAATCTGCGTCAGAAGATTAATAAGAATTAAGCAATTTGCAGCATACTAGGTTCAGGGAGTAATTCACCTTCTGCAAGCTATGCATCCTCTTACATTTCGATTACGTTTTTACCATTACGAATTGCTTCCTCACGAGTTTTGCTATGAGTGCAAGACATAACAAGGCGATCGCAAAATGGAATCGTGTGCGATCGCTCAGTAACTTTATCCCTTGACCTAGAGAAACATACTGCAATTAGGAAAGTGGAATTTTAATAGTAAATTCGGTTCCCTTTCCTACTTCAGAAATTACCTCGATTGAACCATGATGTTTTTCAATAATTTGATGGCTGATTGATAGTCCTAATCCTGTACCTTTGCCGATAGGCTTGGTCGTAAAGAATGGAGTAAAAATTTTCTCTTGAATTTCCAGAGGAATGCCTTTTCCATTATCTTGAATGCGAATACAGGCGTAATTCAATTCATTTACACTGGTTTGGATCGCAATCTGCTTGGATTTTATATCTGTCTCTAATAATTCATCAGCAGCATTAGAAAGAATATTCATGAAAACTTGGTTTAGCTGGGCTGGATAACACAAAACTTTTGGCAGACATCCATAGTTCCTAACAACCTCAACATCATGTTTCAGCTTGTGATTTAGAATTAATAATGTACTCTCAATTCCTTCATGTAAGTCCACATTTTTTTGTTCTGCTTCATCTAATCTAGAAAAGTTTCGTAATGACAAAATAATATCTCTAATGCGATGACCTCCCATTTCCACAGATGAGACGAGACTGGGTAAATCCTCCAGCAAAAACTCCAAGTCGATTTCCTTCATGTAATTAATGATTTCAGGAGAGGCTTGAGGAAAGTGTTTTTGATAGAGGTTGAGCAGGCTTATTAAATCCTTAACATAGTTGTTTATGTGGCTAAGATTACCGTTGATAAAGTTAAGCGGGTTGTTGACCTCATGGGCAATTCCTGCCATCATTTGCCCCAGTCCAGACATTTTTTCAGCCTGAATCAGTTGTGATTGAGTTTTCTGTAAGTTTTCGATCGCCTGTTCTACGGTTTTAGCTCTCGCCTCTGCCAGGACAGCGATCGCCTCTTTTTCTATCAAAGCATCTTTTAATTTGGCCTGCTGCTCTGTCAGTTCGTCCATCAAGTTACTCTTTGCTTGTAAAAGAAAGAGAAAATCGGTAACAGAGTCGTGAATTGCGAAGTCTTTTAATTTAATTCCTAGTTGGTTTAATTGGCTAATTTCCGTAACGACCGGGGAACCCAGAAAAAAGATAACCTCGCTGTCAGTAGCAGGCATCATCTGCCCTTTTAGAATCATTTCACTATGAAGCGATTTCAGCGTAAAGATACTGTGAGATTGCTTACTAATGGCAGCAAAATTAACATTTTTAATAATGGGACGCTTAATCTGGAAGCACCGCTCAAGTTGTGACCCGATGATTTGAGGAATAAGCCTCTGCAAAACCTCTCCCGATTGTACGATTGTGCGATCGCTCTTAAACACAAAATGAAATGGGAAAGCTTGAGCAAACAATTGAGGCGGCAAAGTCAGATCGGGAGGGTGCATAAAAACGCTCAGTGAGGCTTATACTGAATCGAGAACTCATCATGGTCTGCACCTTCAGACTTGGTTTGAATCTGAGTAACGACGACATCCGTATCTAAACGTGTCCCCAATCCTTGCACCAATCCCAAGACCATTGGAGCTAATCCCTCTCGGTGTGAATAATAGTGGAGGTGCAACGTTTGTTCTTCAACTTCCTCACAGGTGAAGGATGGAGGCTGTAGTTTCGGAAAACTGACTCCAATGCGAGTATGGAGATCGTCCAGGTTCTCTAAAAATTCGGGAAGCGTATCACCGCTCATTGCCATCAGTTCCCCATACCCTTCTTCAGCGGTGTATTGAACCCAGAACTCTCCAAAAGCTTGCATGATTTCTGAAGCAGATAAACCCAAAACAAGACTTGCAGCTTTTACAAGTCTGTGGGTCACATCATCGGGGTAAGACTCCATGCTGATGAATGCATCCACCTCGACCTCAGACTTATGGAGAATCTCTTTCCAGGTTTCTTCACCGAAGCGACTACAAACCATATCGTGAATTGCTTTATTGACTAAGCCGTACATAAAATCTCCTGTAGTGCTGTTTTAGACTTTTTCATAATTTGCCTGCAACCCTCGTGAGATTGAGTTGCGGGAATCGGCTGACAAAATCTTTTCTTTAGAGCGCCTACTTCTAAGATAACTGCACCAAGTTTGGTACTACTGGAGTAGTTATAGCTTTACTACTTAAGAGCGATCGCTCCTCATTCCTTCCCTAGCTGCTGCACAAAGGCAGTATGTTGTGGTGCAGCCAACCCTGACTGGCACGATAGGCACGTTTTTTATCACCTACAGCGATCGCGCCGAACGACAGAAAGCTGCATTGAGATTGTTAGACCGCCGTGTACAATAACTAAACACTCAAGTCCAGCTATTAGCTAAACACTTCCTTTAAATGTGTTCTCAAACTTTCAATATTGTTCCACCGAGACATTAGGCTGGGACTGGCTAACGATTTTGCTTTAGTATCTTGCCACCCCCAATCTGCTCTCATGACATCTTTATCGAGGGGAATACGGTGAGGATCGGTGAAATCAGCAACGCAATCTACCTCCACCCATCTGAAAATGCCCCATTCACCCAGTTTCCATTGAGATTGATCTTCACTTCCTTCCTTGACCAGTTCAACTATGTGCGTTAGATGTGGAATACAACGAGGCTATCCCAAGGTTCCTAATTCAGCCAACAGCTTTGTACCCTAAATCGTTGAGATTTCTATCAAACTAACTCGATTCCAACTTCCCCAGGCGGTTCAAACACACTTGCAATCTTTGTTGGCTCGTCAGGATAAGGGTCATACGCCGTCTCCAGCAGAACAACAAGAAGCAGAAGGACTTGTTGAACTGGCAGAATTTTTATCCTTACTATATTTGCCCTCAACGCGGGTGATGAAGCAAGCATAGATGACAACGGAGTTCTTAGTTAGACGACTGCTAGGCAGGTATCGAGTGCTGTAGCAAATGGCTCAGGCGCATCAAGCATGAGCCAGTGTCCTGTAGCGGGTAGAGTGATTGTGGTTAGTGCTGGACGGAGGACGTGAAGGCTGAACGGCGAGTTATTCGACGGAGCAAGAATAGCGTGAGCGCGTGCTCCCGGCGAAGCGAGGTACTCATCGAGAGCTTCCACTGCTTTAAAGGCGAACAAACCGCGAGACGTTCCAAGCAGCCGATCCTTTGGGGTGGCGGCAAGGCGGGCGAGTATTTGCTCTTGCGTTGCCGAGGTGCTTCCTGCCAGTGCGTTGCGGAAAGAGTCTTCCAGCACTGCTCGCCAGTCGTTAGTTGCCAGCGCTGCTTGCATCGGAGCTATTTGTGACTGATATACCTCTGGGGGGCATTGAGTGCAATCTATTGGTGGATCTACCAGTACCAACTGCGCGATCGCGTTAGGTTTAGCCGCCGCCGCAGCGAGTGCGACGCAAGCTCCGAAGCTGTGCCCAACGAGCGCGATATGCTCAAGTCCAGTTTAGCCGCCGCCGCAGCGAGTGCGACGCAAGCTCCGAAGCTGTGCCCAACGAGCGCGATATGCTCAAGTCCAAGGGCTTCTAATACAGCCAAGAGATCGGCTGCACACGAGGCGGGAGAGTAGTCATCATCCTCAGGCGGTGAGGAAGCACCGTGTCCCCGCAAATCGATCGCGATCGCACGTCGAGTCCGGGCGGCATAAGCAAGTTGTTCATCCCAGAGGTCTGCGGAACACGCCATACCATGCACAAACACTACTGGCAGTAGCTTGCATTCCATAGTGGTGACAGGTGCAGCGGCTTCAAGGATATGAATGCTAACGTTCTGAGCAGCGAGAGTTATTAAGTTCATACTGCTTTCCCTTGAGCCTTAATTGCTTCAGATAATCGCCATTACCCTACAGATTAATCTTAAAGCATTGTCTCTAGCCCAATTTCTGCTCAAACACTGGTCAAGCACCTCAAGTACACAAACTGCTGTTCCTGTCCCTGCTATGTGATTAGCCCTGCTTACTGCTTCTATTCTACTTGAACAGGCTTTATCTCCTGTTCGTTGAATGCGGTGAGGCTAGCTCTCAGATTCCCATTTGACCAGTGTATGGCTGTGAGATGATACTTGTAGTCTTCTCCGTATTTAGCGCGATAATTGTACATTTGTTTTAAGGTCTAACGGCTAGCGTTATCGATTGCAGATCAGCTTGAACTCAGCACAAGAAGCATTAGTCAATCCGGTACACGCAGTTGTTAGCCATGCCACTAAACAAGTTAAAGTTCCATTTGCATATTACAACCCTCATAAGGGCAAGGTCGTCCAACTCCTTTCCGAAACTATGACTATCTAAACGAATTTGATATGACCTCAAAAGTGTTCCCAATTTAAAATCCCGGCACTCGTATCCTGAATGCCGGGAAAGATTTAAGTCGCTGTGCCTATATCAGATATTTCCAGTTTCCGTAGAATCAATCTGATGCTGTGAGGTTTTTCCACTAAACTACCCCCGCATACTTAGAGCAGGGAGCGGGATTTGAACCCGCGTCTCGCAACGCTTGTTCCACAGAGAATGATACAGGGAGCGATTTTCAAAATGAGATTGGAGCAATAGCTTGAGCTTTATTCTGAGCTTAATGCGCTAGGGCGGCTTTACCATTTGCCTACCCCCAGATAGACTGGGGGGCAGGACTTGAACCTGCAAATACCCTGCTCGCTAAAAATGAACTTGTACTCCAAATCCAGTGTAGTTTAATCTGCAAATAAATAGCCAAAAATCGCATTAGCAACTTGCCGCTGCTGCACTTCCCTGCCATTGGCTTCTTCTCTAGCTTGAATCACGGCTTTTTGTAACATATCCACTCTACGCAGCATTCGATTCACGCGGTCTTGAGGAAGTGCTCCTGAGAACTCAATCAAACTCCAGGTTCCTTCCACAATATCTTTGGAAACCTCCTTGATTTGAGCGGGGTGATGTTCCGTTGCTTCATAGGCAACGACAAAATCAGTAATTTTCTTGGTTTTTACAGTTTCTTTGGGGCTGGTGACGTAGCATCCTCGATTGGGGTCATGCAACCAGTCTTTGTCAATCGACAGCACGGGTAACGAAGCAATGAACGTCTTCACATCCTGAAGCTGCTTTTCGAGAAATAATAGATAGGAGACAGGAACATCTGCAATAATAGTCTGTCCATCTACTGTTACAGATGCTTTAGCCTCAGTATTAGCATAGTCCTGAGTAGCTGCTAGGTCTAAAAATTCAGAGCAAGATTGCACAAACTTTTCGATCAACTCATCAGCCTTCAGCGTCAGTTTTTGTGATTCAGGAGGATATACGAATCCATCCTCTTCTCTAGGCTGGTAAGTTCTGCTCAATCCTTGAAACAAGGTACTCTTCTGACCCAGTTGCGATACTTCGGCTTTGCCTTTGTTGGCATTTGCTTTAACAGATTGCAACACAGCGATCAACTGATTTAGCTTCATAGAATTACCAAAATTGGTCAATTCAATTATTGCCTAGCCGATAGAGTCAACTTCTGATTTGGCAGGGAAAACTTATTGGGACGTGTGGCTTACAGATAACTACAGGTTACACTGAATAAACGCCCAAGCCGTCCGACGCATGAGAAACCCATGCATATTCTGTTCGTTGAAGATGAAGCGAAAATTGCCAACTTCGTCCGAGCCGGATTGAAGGAACAGGGTTTTGTTGTCGATTACTGTGACAACGGAGACGAGGGGTATGCTCGCGCCTTGGACAACGAGTATGACGCGCTCGTGCTTGACATCATGGTGCCGGGAAAAGATGGTTTGTCTATCCTCAAGAGCCTGCGCCGGAAAGGACAGAATGTACCAGTCATTTTGTTGACTGCTCGTAATGAATTGGATGACCGACTTGAGGGTCTAAATTTGGGTGCTGACGACTATATCGCGAAACCATTTTTTGTGGAAGAACTCGTTGCCCGGATTCATGCAGTGATACGTCGGACTGCGGGCAATCGCCAAAATCTAGTCTGCGTTGGTCCCATCAAGCTCGATCGCATCACGCGAGAAGCCACTTGCAATCAACATATAGTTGAACTCACCACCCGCGAGTTTAACCTGTTGGAATATCTAATGCGATCGCCTGGACGAGTCTTCACCCGAACGCAAATCTTGGAACACATCTGGGGCTATGACTTTAATCCCAATACCAACGTAGTCGATGTGTGCGTTCAACGGATTCGCAAAAAGATTGATTCCATCGGTGGCGCGGGTTGGGTTGAAAGCATTCGCGGCGTTGGCTATCGATTTCGCCAATCAGAGTCTCAAGAGTGAAGTTGCGTTCCTTCCGTATCCGAATTGCTCTATTGTCTGCTGTTCTGGCAGGTAGCGCCCTAGCAGGGTTTGGATTAATTTCCTGGTGGCTGATTTATGAGGCGAAAGTGAGCCGTCTAGATGCAGAATTGGAAAGCCAATTGATGCGGGCAGGTCGCCCTCGACCGCGCGATCGCTGGCAGTCTTATGAAGACTCACTTGGGCAGTCGTTTAGAACCGATACAAAAACAGCGATCGCCTTACTAATAATCGGTGCAGATAACAACGTGCTGTATCGTTCCGAGCAATGGACTGCCGATCTCGATACCAAAAACCTTTGGACATCCCGCCCCCAATTGCTGCCGTTTCCATCACCCCCTTCCGAGCGACCAACGGCCCCCTTTTCCGAAGCCAACCCGCCATTTCCAGAGCGATCGCAACCGCCGCCGGATCGACCTCCGCCTACGCCTCGATTCGTCACTCAGCGCACCGCCAGCGGAACATGGCGGATTGGTGCCGTTACAACACCTTTTGCTCAAATTGCGATCGCAGTGAGTTTAAACGCGATCGCAACTGAGATGGTCGTCATCCGCAACATCTTCCTGATTTCAATTCCAGGGGTACTTCTGCTTGTAGCCGGGGGTGCGTGGGCAATTGCTGGAAGCAGCTTGCATTCCATCCGACGGCTAACCACGAGTATTGGGAATGTCACCGCTAGCGGTTTAGAACAACGGATTCCTATCGGGACAACGGATGTTGAATTTGTCGAGTTAATTCAGGTTTTCAACAAAATGTTGGAACGCCTGGAACGCAGTTTCAAACAAGCGTCCCGCTTTAGTGGAGATGCTGCCCACGAACTCAAGACTCCGCTAGCGATATTGCAAGGGGAACTGGAACGCACTCTGCAACAAGCCGATCCCGGCTCCGAGGTGCAACAAAGCTTGAGCAATTTGCTGGATGAAGTGCGCCGACTGACGGGGATTGTGCGTAAACTGTTGCTGCTTTCTCTAGCAGACGCTGGACAAATGAACCTGCATCGAGTTGAGGTAGATTTGTCTGGTTTATTAACTGAGATGCTGGAAGATATCGAACTGCTCGCACCCCATTTGGAGATTCAAACAGAAATTGCTGATAGTTTGCGCGTAAAGGGCGATCGCGACTTACTCATTCAAGTCTTGCAAAACTTGATTAGCAATGCCATTAAATATAATCTCCCGAATGGCTGGATTCGGATTCAGGCTCGTCGTCAGAGTACAGATGTGTTGATTACTATCAGTAATTGCTCTCAAGGGATTCCTCTGGATGAGCGAAACCGAATTTTTGACCGTTTCTATCGCGGCGATCCAGCCCGAACCCGCAAAGTAGAGGGAATTGGATTAGGACTGAGCTTGGCGCGGGAAATTGCGCGATCGCATCGTGGTAATCTGACGCTTGATCCGACATTATCTGGACAGACCGCATTCACTCTAACCTTACCAGTAGGCTTGTAAAAGCAGCGTTCTTTTTGTACAGAGCCAGCGTTCTTTTTGTACAGAGCCAGCTTTCCCGTTACTCAGTTTTCGTTGAGAATATGCCTTGAATCGCGAAAGCGATCGCTTTCGGGTTTCTCAAAGCTGCTAACCGCTCCAACAAGAGCCGCACAAGCACAATACTAGAGCCGCCAGCAAGCGAACTCCGAACCTCTGGCTTGGTAGAGAACAGTGAAATTGGCGCGATCGCACTTTTGCGGCGGCGATATCGCTGATGCAAATATGTCTAATCTCTCTAACCACTGTCACCTTGACATTCCACAATTTACAATTAGTAATGTCGCCAGAGAAACGCAAAAGGATTTCTTTGTATTCCGCGTAATTGAAATCCAGCCTGCACTGGCTACAAAGGCAATATTGATTTCCTGGCTTGTAATGCTTGCAGGTGGTCGCCAACGGTTCGTTGTATTTACTCTAGAGACCAATTTATGAAAGACCTGACTCGTTATCGAAACATTGGCATCTTCGCTCATGTCGATGCTGGCAAGACCACCACAACTGAAAGAATCCTGAAGCTGACAGGTAAAATCCACAAAATTGGTGAAGTACACGAAGGCGCGGCGACGACGGACTTCATGGAACAGGAGCAAGAACGCGGGATTACGATCCAGTCGGCTGCAACTACCTGTTTCTGGAACGATCACCAACTGAACATCATCGATACCCCAGGACACGTTGATTTCACCATTGAGGTCTATCGTTCCCTGAAGGTTCTCGATGGCGGTATTGGTGTTTTCTGTGGTTCAGGCGGAGTCGAACCGCAATCTGAAACCAACTGGCGCTACGCCAACGACTCCAAAGTCGCTCGCATCGTCTACATCAACAAGCTCGATCGCACCGGCGCTGATTTTTACCGAGTCGTCAAGCAAGTCGATCAAGTGCTTGGAGCCAAGCCACTGGTGATGGTGCTGCCAATTGGCATTGAAGAACAGTTTTGTGGCGTGGTCGATCTGCTGACCCGTAAGGCATGGGTGTGGGACAACTCTGGCGATCCGATGAACTATAAGATCAAAGATGTTCCTACCGACATGGTCGATCAGGTCGAGACCTACCGCGAACAGTTGATTGAGCTAGCGGTTGAGCAGGATGATGCTGTGATGGAACAGTATCTCGAAGGGGAAGAGCCGTCGATGGAGGATATTAAGCGTTGTATCCGCAAGGGTACTCGCGACTTGGCGTTTTTCCCGACCTACTGCGGCTCGTCGTTTAAGAATAAGGGCGTACAGTTGGTGCTGGATGCCGTGGTTGACTACCTGCCGAACCCGATGGAGGTCAAACCGCAGCCAGAGATCGATCTGGAAGGGAATGAAACAGGCAGCTTTGCGCTTGTCGATCCAGACAAACCATTGCGGGCACTCGCGTTTAAGATCATGGACGATCGCTTCGGTGCTTTAACCTTCACGCGCTTGTACTCCGGGACATTGTCCAAAGGCGATACCGTACTGAACACCGCGACAGGTAAGACTGAGCGGGTCAGCCGTTTAGTTGAGATGCATGCGAATTCTCGCGAAGAGATCGACTCAGCTCAGGCGGGCGACATTGTAGCGATCGTCGGCATGAAGAACATCCGAACCGGACACACCATCTGCGATCCCAAGAATCCCGCGACGCTGGAGCCAATGGTCTTTCCAGAACCCGTCATCTCCATTTCGGTCAAACCGAAGCAAAAGGGGGGTGAAGAAAAGATGGTCGCCGCGCTCACTAAGATGGTGCAAGAAGACCCGTCTTTCCATATGGTGACAGATGAGGAGAGCGGCGAAACAATTCTCAAGGGGATGGGTGAGCTACATCTCGACATCAAGGTGGACATTCTGAAGCGCACCCACGGGGTTGAAGTTGAGGTGGGTAAACCTCAAGTAGCCTACCGCGAGTCGATTACGAAACGCCTCGAAGACAGCTACGTCCACAAGAAGCAGTCTGGTGGTTCTGGTCAATTTGCCAAAATTGGCTATGTAATTGAGCCGGGTGAACCAGGCAGCGGCTTCCAATTTGAGTCAAAGGTGACAGGTGGTACCGTGCCGAGAGAGTATTGGCCAGCAGTGGAAAAAGGCTTTGAAAGCTGCGTCGATCGCGGTGTATTGGCTGGGTTCCCCTGCATGGACTTGAAGTTCACGCTGCTTGAAGGGGGTTTCCACCCGGTGGACTCGTCAGCAATGGCGTTTGAGATTGCTGCAAAAGCCGCTTATCGGCAGTCTGTTCCTAAGGCTGCGCCTCAGCTGCTCGAACCAATCATGAATGTTGATGTCTTCGCACCAGATGATTACATGGGCGATATCATCGGCGATCTTAACCGCCGCCGAGGGATGATGAAATCTCAGGAGACAAATCAGACGGGGGCACGCATTAAGGCAGATGTGCCTTTGAGCGAAATGTTTGGCTACATTGGCGATCTGCGTACCATGACATCTGGGCGCGGACAGTTCTCAATGTCGTTCTCACACTATGCACCTTGCCCCAGTAACATCGCAGAAGAGGTGATCAAAGAAGCGAAAGAGCGTCAGGCTGCACACTAGGGCATTGGCTCCGATGAAGCGATTTGTCGGAGCCAATAACCGATAGCAATCCTCAATCAGTCGTGAGATTTTTGCGTAGTGTGAGCGTCCTGCTTGCGTTGAATCCCAGGCAAGATGACCGCACTACGTATTCTTATGACTTTTCTTAGGACTTGAATAGGACTGCTGTATATAGATGTGAATTTGATGCAAATTTTCTGGCGGTCTGTCGATATTAATTTGTTATGAAGCTGAATCCTTTGCCTACAGAAGTCATTCTGAGCCATCCCCGTTCTACCCTGAGTCATCTATATCTAGACTGGAATCCTGAGCCTGGAGCCTATTTAGAAGTCGAGGGTCAAACATATATGGTTTTAGAACGTAGGCATCGCTATCTGCTCAAATCGGGCCGTTATCAGCTTCACAAAATTGCTCTTTACGTTCAAAAGTTCGATACCCCGGCAGAGTGTAGTCTGTTGGACGGGCGCTGGGTAATCGGAGATATCACCTGCTCATACAATGCTCGCTCTGAGTTGCTTCGATGTACGATTAATCCTAGTGGGCCTTGCGATCGCTGCGTTCATTATCAGCCCTTTTAGAATCGCTCTTTATCCCATCAGTTGCGGCTTAATGCCATCTTCGGGTTGCTACAACGATTCGAGCAATAAAGAGCCATTTTATATAAAAAAGTTTAAACTTTGTCTTGCCAACGGATGACGTGACGTACTTCGCTCAGAAGCCCTAAATCCTAGTAGCGTCGGTAGTTATATTAATCTGCATCGATAAAGGTAAAACCAAAGTGTTTCTGCTTAACCTTCTGCTAGCAGATATTCTAGCGTTTTCACGGCAGGAGTCAGACGCAGCTTAGAAATTAAGGAGTATGGATGACTGGGAAATTAGACGGAAAAGTGGCAATCGTCACTGGTGCATCGGCTGGCATTGGTGAGGCGACTGCGATCGCGCTAGCAGCAGAAGGCGCACAGGTAGCGATCGCAGCACGACGTTTTGACCGGCTGAATGCGATCGCAGATGGCATTGCAGCGACGGGTGGAAAAGCATTGTCAATCGTGGCAGATATCACGGATGAAACTCAAGTTCAGAACCTAGTGCAAAAAGCCAACGCACAATTTGGTCGAGTCGATATTCTCGTCAACAATGCGGGCATTGCTTTGTCAGGTAATATTGAGGGAGCAAATACCTCTGACTGGCGACGCATGCTCGATCTCAACGTTCTGGGATTGATGTATGCAACTCATGCGGTTCTGCCTATCCTGAAGGCACAAGGCTCGGGACATATCGTTAACATTTCATCCGTTGCAGGTCGAACCGCACGAGTAGGAATCGGTGGCTACAATGCGACAAAATGGGGAGTCAATGGCTTCTCGGAATCGTTGCGCCAGGAAGTATGCAAGCACAACATTCGCGTCACCATCATCGAACCAGGCATGGTGGATACGGAAATCGACAGCCACATTACCGATCCAATAGCCAAACAGCGCACCGAAGAACGGCGTAAATCGATAGTACCCCTGCAAAGCGAGGACGTTGCAGCCGCGATCGTTTATGCCGTTACTCAGCCGCCGCGCGTGAATATCAACGAAATTCTAATTCGACCCACCGATCAAGACTGGTAGATCGCAAATAGCGAAGCGGCTGTTTCTGTGAGAACCGCTTAAATTTAGCGCTTGACCGTATCGGCGGACTGATTGAACAACAGATCCCGCGCCTGATCTGGAGTGATTACTTGATCTTTAAAAGCTTCTGCTTTCTCATAAGCGCGAATGGTTGCAGGACGGGCTTTTATCGCTTCAAACCAGCGTTGCAGGTGGGGAAAATCTTCGATCTTTTGGTTTTGCTTTTCGTAGGGCACGATCCAGGGATAAGCAGCGATATCGGCAATAGAATAAGCGCCCGCAATAAATTCGCGATCGCTTAATCGTTTATTCAACACTGCATACAAACGTCCCGTTTCATTCACATAGCGATTAATCGCGTAGGGAATTTTTTCAGGGGCGTATTGAGTGAAATGATGGTTTTGTCCTGCCATCGGTCCGAGTCCGCCCATCTGCCAAAATAGCCATTGCAGAACCTCTGCGCGATCGCGAATATTTGCTGAAATCAACTTTCCGGTTTTTTCTGCTAAATACAGCAGAATTGCACCAGACTCGAAAACAGAAATCGGTTCGCCACCCTCAGCAGGTTCGCGATCCACGATTGCAGGGATGCGATTGTTGGGGGAAATCTTTAGAAACTCTGGTTTAAACTGATCGCCCGTGCCAATGTTGATCGGAACGAGGGTGTAGGGTAGCCCAACTTCCTCTAGAAACATAGTAATTTTGTGTCCGTTTGGCGTCGTCCAATAGTAAAGGTCGATCATGATGATGTCTCCTGAATATTACAAAGATTAGGTTTTAGCGATCGCTTTCAGCGCCGAACTGACAGCTCAAAGATAATTAATGTATGGTTGCCATGCGCTGAATGTCTCCAAATCCTACACGCCATGCTGCTTAAACCATGCCTGGAGGCGTTTCCAACCATCTTTGGCTTCTTTCTCCCGGTAAGAGGGGCGATAATCGGCAAAAAAGGCGTGGGGTGCGTTGGGGTAGACAATGATGTCAGATTTGCTGCTGCTGAACTTCAAGCGATCGCGCATCTGCTCTACTGTATCCAGGGTAATCCCCGTATCCTTGCCACCATAGAGTCCAAGAATCGGGACACTCAGCGCCGAGGCTATATCGACGGGATGTTTGGGTGTCAGTTCGGTAGCATTGCCCACCAGACGCCCGTACCAAGCCACGCCTGCCTTGACTTGGGGATTGTGCGCTGAGTACAGCCAGGTAATGCGTCCGCCCCAGCAAAAGCCGGTAATCGCCAATTTATCGGCATTCCCCTCGGCTGACTTTACCGCCCAGTCTACCGTAGCATCCAGATCGGACAGCACTTGGGCATCCGGTACTTTGGCGACTACTTGGCGAATTTCATCAACGTTGCTTAACTTTAAAACATCGCCCTGGCGCACAAACAATTGGGGTGCGATCGCTAGGTACCCCAATTTGGCAAAGCGACGGCAAACATCCTGAATATGCTCGTGTACGCCAAAGATTTCCTGAATCACCAAGACAATCGGGAAATTTCCACTTTTTGCTGGCATCGTCCTGTAAGCTGGAATCTCGCCATCTTTAACCGGAATTTTCACCGCACCTGCGACTAATCCCTTGGCATCAGTCGCAATCGTTTTGGCAGAAATGGGTTGCACTGCTAGGGCAAAACCTGTTGTTAGGGTAGCAGTAACCATAAATTGGCGGCGCGTGATTTCTTTCATCCTCTTTACCTTGAGCTATGCAGTCTCAATCTTAGTTAAGGAGGAAATGAGCTGTAACCAAACAGCCATTAGGCAGATGCAAGAGCTAAGAAATTTAATTATCAAGATCGAAAACAAGTGTAAACGGAAAATAAAGTTATTGACTAGAAAATAAATTTTTACCTAAAAAATAAAGCTTTCCACGGGTAAATACCTGGGGTGGTTGGGAGGTTATGAATGGGACGCGATCGCCCTCAGCTAACCCACCTGTCAACCACTGGACACGCGCCGCTACTGTGTGCGAGGCGATCGCATAGAAACACAACTTACAGCTTTAATCAAGCAGATGCGCTCTTAAAGAAATTGGTTAGGAAGATGGCACTGCGAATCCAAGTATGAAGTAGAATTTGCCGTTAAACTCAAACTCTCTGAGCATCTCCATACCAAGTTTTTGAGTATGCGCCCGAAGACTTCGCAAATTGTCATTGACTACGAAAGCAACGCCAGCATTGAACTGTGTGGCGACTTGAGCAAGAAGTGCCTGAAATAAACCTTGTAAGATACCACTTCCACGGTAAGTAGTTGCAATACAAACCGGACCATACCAAAAGGAACGGTAATTGCTTAAAGGTTGCCTATTAAACATTATTTCTGGATACAAGCTCATTATATATTTGAGCAAAGGAATCTCCTGAGAGGATTCTTGAGTTGTTGCACAAACATATCCAACCACTTGTTTCTCCTGCACAGCAACAATTACGGCCAAATCTTCGTTGATTGTTGCTAGATGAGAATCATCCTTAAAGTCAATTGATAGAAAGCCATTCTGCCGCTCTATCTCAGACAAGTTAGAGACGAGATTCTTTTTATGCAAAGCGAGAATTTCAGGATAATCAGCCGCTACTGCTCGTCTAAAAATGATGTTCGTCATTTTTATTAGACCTCTTGCAAATTAGATTGAAAATAGATAGAGAGCGCCGTAATCTAGGGCGTGTCATCAATTCAACCAGATGACCGTAGCAGCGAGGTGAATCGCACCGAGAAAGTTAACCGCACGCTTGTCGTAGCGCGTTGCAATCGCTCGATACTGCTTGAGT
>NZ_JAMPJZ010000061.1:0-33330 GCF_039961835.1 Trichocoleus sp. ST-U1 | reverse complement strand
ATGCCTGAAAAAAATGACGAGAAAATAGATGTAGACGATCGACTATCCTCATTCACACTGAAAGCTCACAAGCTACTTAGAGTAGATTGAAGCTCTTGCTTATAGAGTAGCCGAACCTGCTGATAACGAAAATAGCCGGGGTTACTAATCAGTTCACACACGCGGGACTCGCTTGGGTATTCTCCTGATCGCTGGAGTGAGACGATCGCCTCTTTAATTTCTTGACAACACTGCTCAATAGCAGCTAAGTGACTCATACGCATATAATTGCGGCGTTTCGTGACAATTTTGTGGCATAGTACAGGGAAATGCCTTGAAAGAACTCGTCTATTAATTTTCAACTGTTCCGCTATCTCTGTAATTGTTGGTAGTGGCTCTTCTACTTGGGACAAAATGATGCTCAGGGTATTTTCAATATGATTTAAATCGAGCGTTCTCGGAGATGAGCGCGTTTTCTTAGAATATTCCATCTCAACCTTCAGCTTTCGAGCATGGATAGTTGATAGATTGAAATCTTGCGTAAAGAACTGAGATAGAGAAATTTTAAAATTATAGCAAATTTGTATTAAAGCAGATAAAGGGGGACAGTTTTTCCCGCAATACCAACCCCAAAAAGTATTTTTAGGAATTTTGTGCATTGCAGCAAAAGCAGCTATATTACCCTCGGTTACTTGATGCACTACATGAGTAAAAGATTTTTGTATATGCTCTTGAGTAAGTACAGAAGATAACTGCTCTGCATTCGCAACTAATTCTCCTAAAGTTTCGGCTATCCATCTCTCCTGAGTAACTACTGAAGTATTAGAACCTCCTCCTAACCACTGAGAACATTGTGAACAATAGCCTAAACTGGATTTCCAGTTTAACCAAGGTGATTGGCGATAACAATGAGGACAATCTTGCACAAGAGGATGTTGATGTATTAAACAAATCTTGACATCATTGAGTGACCATAGCAGGGGTTCATAAATAACTTCTAGATTTTTTTTCCGGTGTTCGTAGCATATTGGACACCAAGCTTTATAAGGACGTAATAAGCCTTTTGCAACTAAAATATTGGAAAAGGATATCAATGTTAAAAACTTTAACTTATTAGACAAGGTTAACTGATTAAGAACCTCAACAAAATCAGTAGCTATCGTTCCATATCCATTTAAAACATGAGAACGGTTAAAAAACGGTTCTAATCCTCTACTGGTAGAATCTTTGATAAAGGTTCGCTGCAAGAGGGGATTAACTATTCTCGATAGTAATGTGCTGACAAAAACTCCATGAGATTGAGCTAACCGTGTCACATAGCTGGTTAAACTCTCAACTGTAGGAGTTCCCACACCGATCGGTTCTAAATGATGCAAAGGACTTCGGGGAGGCATAAGAAACTTCTCTGGACTCCATAGCTCATGATTAGTGTAGGGTTTAATTTCTATTACATTAATATCCATCACCATTGATTTTTGGTTAAAAATTATTAAATTTGCTTTAAGATTGAGATAAAAGATACTTCTAAATCTTAAAATAAATCATTATCTACTAAAATACTTAAAACATTAGTAAATTATACAATATTCATCATTAATTATTTTAATGAAATATCTATGACAGCCAACTTCATTAACAGCGAAGAATATTTAGACCTAACGTTTAAACTAAGAGGCTCACCCATCCCTCTTGATAATGGTTATCCTATTTATTCTGCTTTGTCCCGTATTTGTCCTCCCCTTCATGAACTAGACTCTATTGGAATTCATCCGATTGCCGGAATACCGACCAGCAACAACTTCCTTGAACTCACTGCTCAATCTCGTCTAAAAATTCGGATTCATCATCAACAAATTCCTTTAATTTATCCTTATTTAGCTGGTCAAGCTTTTCAACTAGGTCAACATTTTTATCAACTAGATATTCCTGACTATAAACCGTTAATTTCTTCAGAAAGTGTTTATTCCAGATTAGTGTTAATTAAAGGGTTTCAAGACCCTACTAACTTTATTGAAGCTGTTCAACGGCAACTGGATAGTTTAGGAATACAAGGGAAAATTGAACTTCTTACCCGACAAGATGGAACACCTCAACGAAGGCAATTAACCATCAATAAAGAAGAAAAACAGTTTAAAGTTAGAGGATTTGGCGTAAAAATCAGCGAACTCAACTCAGAAGATTCCTTAACGTTGCAAGAACAGGGCATTGGCGGGAAACGAAAGATGATGTGTGGAATATTTGTTCCAGCGACTCGCAGCAAGGAAGAAGAGGAAACCTAATCGTGGTTACTACCCAACCCAAAATTTCCCTATCTCTCGATGCTGCGGATACGACAATAATGCACCGCGCTGGAATGACGGGACTTTACATGACTTTAAAGCGATTAGAAAAGCAATATCCCTCATTTCATCAACGCGGAGGACATATATCATGGTTTTTGACTGCTGATACGATTGAATTATTCTGGCAAGGAAGTGATTTTGTCGCCCTATCTTGGTTAATTAAGGAGTCTTTTCAATTAGATGATACAGGTTTAATTCATTTAACAGGATTAGACAATGATGGAATAAATTTAAGGCAGAAGATCCATATTCATGAGGGAATATGCGCTGTTTTCCTGCGTCATAATCAGTTTTATCAAGCGGGAGCGATAGTTAACACTGAACTAAAGGTTGAAGAAAAAAAAGTTGAGTATCAATACAAATCTCTAATTTGGTACGCACATCAAAGTTTTGCAGAGAAGTTATGTGAGGTAGATACCCAACAACTTAGACAGGATTATGTTCAAATAACCAGTTGGTTGTATTTAGGGGGAATTGTCCGCCATGCTAGGACAAAGGATACTACAAAACTGGAAGAGAAACCTGAATACGCCTTAGCATTATTATTTGTACCAGTAGTTTGTCATTATTGCTTACTTCATATTCCATCAGAAGACTTGAAGGAAAAGAAACCCCATTGCTACCTAGTGGTGATTCCAGAAATCAAGGATTTTGAAGATGCTTCTCAAAGAAGATGGCAATTACAGCAATTAGAAACTAAACAGTTTCATGTTGGTAGCCTTGGTGAAGCAGGATTACTTTATTACAGCTTAGACGATATTCAGCCTGAAGGCGACTACTATCAAGCTTGTCAAGTTTGGTTATATGAAAAAATGAATCAAACTTCTCGTCAAAGGACATTAATGAGTATAGAAGAAATTAAAATTGATCGGAATACTTTAATCACTTATCAACAGGTTCAAAAATACTTTCAAACCAATTATCAGAAGATTAAACCTAAGCAAATTTTTATTAAGGTGAATTTGATTCGCTCCCTAATTGCTGATAATTTAGTAAAAGGAATCCATTGGTGGTCTAACTTTTGGGAAAAATTGGTGATGGAGGATTCAAAAGGATATTTATTTAACCAGTTATTTTTCAATCGAGAAGGATTCACAATAATGGCAGAAAAGAGTGAAGAAGATAAGCAGTATCTTATTTTTGTTAAGGTATTTCAGCAAGCTATGAAGGGCAATTTTGCTAAAATTTATGCCAAAACAGAGGAAGGAAAAAAGTCTCCAATTAAGAAGAAAGTTGAACGATTAAGGGCAGAGATAAACTATTGTTATAATGAATTGTCGTTTCAGGAATATTTGTCCGACTTTTTAGTAAGAGGGGGAATAAATAAGTATTTTAATGAGCAGCAAGAAGAGATTTTACTACTAATTAAAAATTCACCTTGGCAAAAACTAAAAATTTGGTCATTGTTAGCGATTGCCAGTTATCAACCTAAAGATAAACCCGCAAAAGGGGATGATAGTTCATTTCCAAACAATCAAAAACTAGGAGAAATGAATGATGAGTCAGAAGAAGAATAACAATAATATCCCCAATTATTATCTTTACGGAACAATCCTGACTCGTTATGGTTTAGCATCCTTAAATCATGACATTAGACGAGGAAATAAGACTACTTTGCAAAAAGGCTATTGGAATGGTAATATTCATTCTTTTGTAGGTTCAAGTGCGATTCGGTGGGCGTTACGTTTTTATCTTCAAAAGCAAGGTTATTTAGTTAATCGGGTTTGGGATGAGGACGAAAATATTAATCGATTAAAAAGTGAAGATTTTGATCCAGGACAATATTATGATGATGATATTTTTGGGTTTGCTTTATTAGAGTCTGCTGAAACAGAGGAGGATACTTCAACAACAAAGAGAAGAAAGAAACAAAAAAAAGTGAGCAGTCCTAATCAGCGAATGGGTGCTTTAGGGATGAATATGGCTGTTTCGCTCACGCCTTATGATGGTGCAGTCAAGTTAGGGGCAAAAAGTGGTAGAGAAAAGGATAGCACATCGCTTCACTTTACAGAATATCATGCCACTCGATATCAATATTATTTTGGAATTAATGCCACTCATCTCAAAGATTTTTCGCGGATTTTACCTCTGATAGATGGAATTATGAATTTGCCTAAAGTAGGAGGGAGTAGTAATACTTTTAATTATCCTTTCTGCCCCGATAGTTTAGTATTTCAATGGACAAATAATTTTGCTTCATATATTTCCTACTGCTTTGAATATTGCGATCCTAAGAGTAAGGAAGCAAAACTTACAGAAGAGTTTATAGATGAAGTGGAATGTGGTCAGATTGACCCTAATCAATTGTGGGTTGGGGGAACAATCGTTAAGGAGTTACAGCAATTGGATAATTTTGATAATTCTCCTTTTAAGAACGCGCATATTTATCGAAATCGGAATGAACTGATTGAAGCTTTGAAAGCAGTGATTAAAAGAGATTTAGGATTATAAGAATCAAAATGATTGCACCATTAATTCTCTATTTGGATGTTCCATTTGCGACTTTTCGGGAGTCCCATGCAAGGGAAATGGGAAAAAGCTATCCTGTCCCTCCTCCAGCGACAGTGTATGGGATGTTGTTATCTTTGGTAGGGGAAACGGATGTCTATCGCCACTGTGGGGTAGAATTGGCGATCGCGATGTTATCTACCCCCAAAAAGTCACGAATTTTGCGTCAAATGAGACGGTTTAAGAATGCTGATTTTAGCCATCCAGAGAATGTTATTCCCTGTTATCAAGAAATTGTGTCTAATCTGAAGTGTTTGATTTGGGTTCGTTCTGACGGGGAGAAGATACAACCAAGTTTAAGGGAGAGGATACAGTTAGCGTTTGACCATCCTGAGCTAGTAAGACGGTTTGGTTGTTTGTTTTTGGGAGAAAGTGACCAGTTGATTAAAACGATCAAACTTGCAAGGGAAGATTATCTAGAGGGAGTCAGACAGTGGGCGATTAGGGATAATCGAGGCAGTTTAACCTTACCCTATTGGGTTGACCATGTAGGGTCAAGAAATACCCGATTTTTGAGGTATCGGATGGAGGAAATCTCAAGCTCATCGCCTCCTGATTTGGCGTGGACGATGATTCAATCTCCGATTTGACAAGTATCTCTGATGTTCAAGGGAATTTAGAGTAAAAAAATGGCTCAAAGGGTTACAGGGTGAGGGGTACGGCAATTTAGGCAAGGAGAAAGCTGCTTGCTATTTCTGGAAAAGTTTATAGGGACTGGGTTTGAGGGGCTGAAGGTAAAGGATATTTTGTAAGTTTTGTGTTTTTGGGTTCTCTATCCCGAAGGTGCTTGTAAGATTGTAAATGAGCCTTTATCAGTCAAGGGTTTTCACCTTTGCTGTGATTCGTGGCTTTATGCCGTTAGGCGTTGCTCAGAGCTGGAAGTGCTTTTGGCAGATTGTAAGTAAAGGCAGTGATTCGTGGCTTTATGCCGTTAGGCGTTGCTCAGATACGGTTGCAGAGGATCGATAAACTCTCTTTTCACTTGTGATTCGTGGCTTTATGCCGTTAGGCGTTGCTCAGAACTGCGGCGCTGTTATTATCTTAACCTCCTCCGAGTGATTCGTGGCTTCATGTCTATAGACGTTGCTCAGCAACTTTAAATCAAAACTTCAACAGCAAAAGTTCACATAAAGCATCTGAGAGCATATCAAAATATTTATCCGGTTAGGGTACTCAGTGCAAGTCCAGATTTCTTTGGAATAAGCAGTGTACTCGAACCTTGGGTTCCTCAATTTCTTTTGCGGTCAACTCATCAACTTTTTCCCGTTCGCCTGAACTTGTGTTACATTCCACTTCTATTTCATCTCAATTTCATACAATTTCTCAACACGCGATTTGACACCAGCTCAAACCTATTAGGCTCAGGCACGTTTTTTCGGCTGGCGTTAAGATAATTGCGGCTGGTTGTACCCTCATGTTTCACGAGAAACAACACGAAGACTTTCACTGATTGAGCCAAGGGCACTCTGAATTTCTGCTTTCATCACCTTGGCTTTTGTGCGAATCCCTTCTGTGTTTTCTTGTAAGTACGTCAGGTGAGAGTTAATTTGGCTAATGTAATTTAGGGAAGATTGAATGCGCTGAATCTGAGCTTCAATAACACCATAGTCAAGCTTAGTGTTAAAGGCTTGTTGAGTCGCTAATTGCTGGCGCACAATTAGAAACTGAAGGGCAACCGTGAGCAACTCATGAGTAGTGGCAACCCACAATCCGTATTCACAGGTTCCTTGTGTCCATTCCCCAATTTCCCGTGCAAATCCCTGACGAGAATGACTCAAGAAAATTCCAGCATTCGCTTCATACTTTGCCAGTGCTTTGGTCAAGCGCTGGGAAATCATTTTGCGACCCCAAGGTTGGGAAGGTCGGTTTCTTGCCTCAATGATGATTGAAATCTCCGTTGCCGCTACTGAGTTGGGAGTGAGCTTAATGAGGATGTCACCTGGCTCATTTTCTTTGGCGACGTGGTGAATCTCAGCACCACAAATCTTTGACCAATCCTGTAGTTCTACCAAAACTATTTCTTCATAGGCAGCACCCTTAGCTGTTGTTTGCTCAAGTGCTGCTTGCGTTACCTGTTTGTCTCGAATTTCCTGGCGGAGCTTGTCTACTTCCGACGCTAAGGGCTTTACTGCTTCACTGACCACACTCTTTACAGCTTTGGCTAGAGTTCCGTTGTCTGCTGTAACATTCGCTAGTGCTGCCTTAAACGACCCCTGGATGGAATCTGATAATTTGGGGTTGAGAAGGTTGGTGAGGGTTTTGAGAACGCTGCCAATAACGGAAGTTTCCTTATGCGGGTCAATATCCCGTGCTAGCAGAGTTCGGACGCCATCCACTTGAGCGGTAAGCACTGCTGCGGTTTGATTAATTTGTCCTTTGAGCGGTGCCAAAACTTGACCATTTTCTGTACCAATTTGACTGACCAACTCCTGCTCAAAAGACTGGACAATGCGGCTTACGGCTGTTTGGAATTCAGAAAGTAGGGCTTGCATCCGTTGCTCAATAAAGGCTGTATCCTGACGGGCATGAGCGACTTGGATGCAGGCAAAACCCATTTCCACACAACTCAGGAGAGTAGATTCTTGTTGGGACTGGGGCAATTGTCTCAAGTAGTTAGCTGCCTCTGGGTAACGGATTTCTAAGTCGCGAATCACAATATGGTCGCCAATAATCTCGATAGTGGAGGAAGGTTGATTGCCGTTACGGGTGGAGAAAAAGGTCATAAAACAATCGGTGTCTAGATTACACTGACTGCACCGTACTCCCTGGTTTTTCAGACGGTCAAGAAAGTTTTGTCAATTTGCAAAGCCATAACCATTTGTCGGATTACTGCTTTGTGTGCCAGCGTTCCAAAAGTGGCTGAACTCGTTCGGCATTGGTGAGGAGAAAATCAGCCATCGCCATGATTCGTTGGTATGGAAGACCCGCTTCTCGACGGCTAGCTTGTCCGCCTAGCCAGTGGTAAGTGGTGGATTTGGAGATGGCGCAAATTTCTGCTAATTCCTCATACCCAATTCCCCAGCGAAAACTGAAGTCTTCCGGGGAGATAAACATCTGATTGTGCAGCTCTAGAACTTGTTGACGTGTCGGTTGAGAAGACATGATGACCTCTGATTCAAACTACAGATGACTGATTGAGCCGTTCGATGTCTTGCTCAAAAGCGAAGTCGTAGCTGGTGATATGGTGGGGGGCTTTGCTCGTCGAGTAAAACTAGGTAATGCAGTCCAGTAGCAATACAACTGGAGGAGTGGGTGTAGATAACGCCGAGGATGCGACCAAAGTCTGGATGAGGAACTTGACGCCAGCGTACTGAATCACCGAGCTGAAACTGTTGCTCAGGTAGGATTTCGGGAATGTCCTCTGGTACGGCGAAGGGTGGGATTTGGGAAGGGATGTTAGGCATAGATAAGTTCCTCAAGAACTGGCTGCATTTATTTTATAACTTAAAGTCTATAAAATAATACTCATTGTCTATGGACTCATAACCTGCACTCCTTGAAAATCGTGCAGTGAGTCGAAAAAAACAATCAGAGATTAACCATCGCTTTGGGAAAGCCATCAGGCGGCGTCGGCGAGAATTGGATTTGTCTCAAGAGGAACTTGCCGAACGAGCTGAGCTTCATCAAACCTACATTTCGGATATTGAGAGAGGTGGGCGAAATCCCTCTCTGGAGAACGTTGAGAAGCTAGCTAATGCGCTGGGCATCTCTATGGCTCGTCTGTTCACTGACTACGGTGTTGAGGTAGAGAATGAACCAGAGAGCAGTTCTTGATTATTTAGATGCTTGGGCGCAAGCTAATTCCCAAGCACAGGATGAACTGGCTGGGTGGAGTCTGTTTGAATGTCGAAAAGCTTCAGGGGAGTGTGTAGCAGTTGTCACGTCATCGCCCCTCAAATAAAAACTATGCAGGGACTGCCTTAGCGCGTTCCTTAAAACTTTGGAAGTCAACCAATCGTGTGCTGGCCTTATGCCAGACACGGCAACTATCTACATCAGAACAGATGCCAGAGAGGGCGTTATCTAAGGCTTTTCCCAAAAATCTATTTAAATCGTACCTCGACCGTTTACCAAAGAGACATAGACAGCCTTGTTTGGGGATAAGTCCAAGAAGCCTGGTGAATTTGACATTATCATGCAACCCTGAGCTGCGGCAGGAATCACCAAAAGGGTTACCCCATCGGAGCCACCAGAGCGCCATTACAGCCGCTCTGGATGCCACGAACGGGAACGTGCGAAAGGTGCAGTCACTGAACCTCTACGTTAATTTTGAGACTTTGATGATATACGATGACAATCGAGGAAAAAGTCAGTTATAAATTACAGAACTGCTAGACGGCTTGATTAGGGAAAAGAATGAGTTTTTGGTCATCGCAATCTTTGAAATCTTATCGTCCTTATTTAATTGAACCATTTTATGAGGATCGAATTGAGTCGGCATCCTATGAGTTGTCTTTAGGTAAAGAAGTTTATATTTCAGCTCTTCCTGATACGCCGCAGAAAGACCGAAAAAAAATTTTTCTCAATGAAAGGGACACCGTTGCTATTCCACCAGGGCAATTTGCGTTTCTGATAACTTCTGAGAAAATCGCCGTTCCCAGCCACGCAATTGCATTCATCACGATGAAGTTCAGGGCAAAAGCAAAAGGACTGATCAACGTCTCTGGATTCCATGTTGATCCAGGTTACAAAGGACATTTGATTTTTGCGGTGTACAACGCAGGACCGTTAAACTTTCATGTGGAGTGCGGTCAACGACTCTTTTCCATATGGTTCGCAGACTTAGATGCCGTTGATGAGCGTCCCCGTACAAAGCTCGGTTACGATTCAATCGACACCGAGCTAATGAATTCTCCAGATGCAGTATCGTCTCTTCCTTCTCTCATAAAACGTCTGGACGATATGGAGAAAAAATTAGAAAGCTATTCTATTAAGCAAGCCATCATCTGGACTATTGGACTCGCAATCGCCGTATCAATTGCCAAGCCCCTAACAGATAAAATTGCTAACTATTTCCTCAATTCTCTATGACATGAATATTGTTGGTTATGACATCGATATCGTTGAAATCAGCCCCCTTAAAAAGCTTTTAGAACGAACAGAGGTTCACTTTGAGACACGTTGCTTCACAGATGCAGAGCTTATTAGTGCTGCTAAGTCTGGTGTCAACCGAGTTCAGCCTAAGGAGAGCTATATGACGCTTGATATGTTATGGAACGTGCATCAAGGTCAACAACGACTATTCCTCCTCGATTTTTATCTACCTGCCGCCATATTTCATAGCCCATGAGGATCGCCTTCGCCCAATCACGAAGTGAACATTGGGCAACTTCTAAGTGGGAGGTCATTTCCTTGATGGTTCTGAGCAAATGGTAGTCAATCGCTGAAACCCCTTCCAAGAAAGCATGATTCTTGGCATAGCTGAAAACGAGTGCTGATATGCCTTCCTCAATTGCCTTGGCACGACCGCCGTCTTCAACTTCATCCACTTTAAGATTGCTTTTGCGTTTACATCCACCAAGTAGTTGACGAGTGACTGGAGACCAACCTAAAACTCCAGCATAGGCTAGGTGGAAAACATCGTGGAAGCGGTAGCCATCGTTGGCATAGGAGTTATCAGTGAGGTCATTTCCAATCTGTTGTCCGTTGACAAATGCCTTCATTTTTATGGAATTATCTTGGAATACTTCAGTGATTTCGACCTCGAACTTTCGAGGTAAGCGTTCGTGTTCGGGAAAGTCACTGTCAAATGAGTTTCCCATATTTTTAACACCTGTTGGTTCTGTCTCCTTCTCTGCCCAAAGATTACGGCATTTTTCGAGATTCCTTTCTGCAATAAAATTCAAATCAAGATCAAACTTTCTCGCTACGTTGGCAATATACCAGAGTAAATCGCCAAGTTCTTCTGCAACCCGTTCTTGGAAAAGCCTATGAGCTGCTCCATCGCGGAGATACTTTTTGTACTCGCCAAGAAGTTCACCTGCTTCACTGGCTAGACCAAGTAGAGCTACAATTACTTCTGCACCAGGCACAGCAGTAGCCTGTTCCGTTTTTAATGCTAGCTCTTGGTACTTGCAAAAATCCATTATTCAGGCTCCTTGCTTTTCTATTCAGCCTTTAAATATTTCGTAGTTAGAGTCTTTCTTGACTCTTTGCTCGCTTGGTTAATTCCCCACTTGGGCGGATACCAATAATCTATTGGTTCTCCATTACCTGAATACTTTTGTTTTATACGAGTTCGACCTGATATTCCGCTGATTTCTGGGTGTTTCATTCGGGCATATTTATCAACCTCACAAAATAGATTTTGACAGTCGATTAACTGCAACGGTCGTCCAAAGAGAGACTGAAAATCAAGACCTAAACGCTCAAACTCATATTCTTGGTTTTCTGCCATCAGTTTAATGATTTCTGGCTCATTAAGACCACCAATATCTGCAAAACATTTCCGAATACCATCAAGTGCACCTGGCCCAGGAACCACGAAACTCATTTCGCTGAAGTTCGTGATTTCGCTGTAATTAACATCCGTAATGAACTGGTAGGCAAGAAAGTCACCAATAGTGGGGTATTCGCGCAAGAGATCAAATCCTCGGTGCATATTTGGTGCATCGTTTAGCTTCTTTGGTAGTTCATCAGCCATCATCATCTCAATCAACTTGAGATGAGTGTGGTGCTTTTTTGTATGTCTAAGCCCTTTTCCTCCTGAGGGCATAATGTATGCCGCTGAATAAATGCGTTGACCTTGTTCTATAGCTTCGGCAAGAATTTCTTCGTAGCGCTTAAAAGAATATTCTGCGTAGATAATATTGCCTAGCCTACTTTCCAAAAGCCGCCAAGTTTCGATTTTGTTGAAAATTTTAAACAGAATAATTCTGAAAAACACTTCCTCCGCTGTGGAAGGGAGATCTTCTCGGTAGATAACATGACGGATCAGATATTGGCTTGTACGATCTGATGCTCGGTAGGCATTGGTAAATTTGAAGGTAGAAATAATTGGATCTTCAGTCCAAGGCATCAGTTCTCGGCGCAATTTCTTGAAAAATACTTTTTGCCTTTCTGCTGCAAATCGCCAGTACGTATCAAACACAACGGTAGGCTTGGCAGGCAGAAGGTGAGAATATGCGGCAACATCTATGCTGTCAGAGATTTTAGGTCTACTAGATTCGCCTAAGTCAAGACTTAGTTGTTCGTCAAGAGATGTGTCTTTTTGAGTAGTTTTAAATTTTCCTCTCGTTGGTTGTTTGGTTGGCATTATACGTTCCATCCATTGCTTGTTACTCTGTCCTTGAGAGTAACACTTTTCGGCATACTTGTATGGTTGGAGTAAGAATATGTGATGTCTTAGAAATATTCTTTTCCTTGCCAATATGTTCTAGCTTAGCTACACCGACAAAGCAGTTCATGCGGCTAAACGTTAGACCCATTTCATGAGACATAAAATTTCCCAACCTGCATAGCCCCAAGTAATTACCGTAGGCTTTATTGAGTAGCTGCTGTGTTGCATAAAAAGCGTTCAACGTCAGCGTTTTTCCCTGGGGAACAAAGCTGACGTGTTGTAGACAGGGGAAGGGGATATAAGGGTTAGGAATATGGTCTTCTCTAGGATCAAAAATTGATGCCTGAAACATGCTTTTCCTGGCTGTTGGTTGTGCCTGGTACCGATCAATAATGTATTCAAGTTGGTTGACTTTAGTTTGCTCATCAGAACCAAAGGCAATAAGTCTCTCAAAGTAAAGACCGCGCCTATTTTTAGGTTTACAATGTTTTATTGCTTTAGCCCTGGGAAGAAACTTGAGATATCGTTCAAACAGTTCATGACGCTGGTACTTAGACCGTCTCCAAAGGGAATCAGGGAAAATCGTATTGGCAACCGTGTGGATTTTTTGCTCGTCATTATCAGCAAGACATTTATCAAGCGATTGTCGAATATCCATATCTTCATTTGAAATACCATCATTAAAACCTGTGATGCTCACCACAAGAGGCGAAATTCCCTTACCTGGATTGTCAATAATGTGCAAAAATGCTTTTGCCCAAGCATGGGAAAGGTTTTCTTCATCAATCAAAAAAGGTAAACTTTTACTCATTTTCCACCTCCTCAAAATGTCGGTATTGACTTAGACCAATAAACTGAGAGCGCGAGACACGAACAAAGACAGCCCATCCGGTGTCACGGCAATAAACCTGAATAAGACCGGGACGGTTAGCTTTAAAAAGGTGTCCCTTCGGGTGATTTTCTTCAAAACTGATAGTGTCATTTACTGCTTCTGCTCCGCTTGGAAGCAAAAGCAGACTTCCAACTTCTGCATCAATTGTTGGCATTGACCAGTGTGCATCGGCGATAATCAACGGGTCAGTAGATGGACGCCCAAGCACCTTTTCACGGATAGCCTTGGGCTTGGTTTTGAGAAGCGTACTAGCCCTTGAAGAGGAGATCATCTTAAGAGCATAAGCCATGTGAGTAATTAGGGTTTCGTACCCAACGCCGAAAGTACAGGCAACTGTAAAAACCTGTTCTGGCGTTGCCGAAGCAGTATCCCACCCTCGCGAAACGAATGCTTTCCGCACGGCTAAAATTGGCATGAGCAAGAATCCAGCAAATGAGTTAGCTAAAAACTCCTCTGGTTGAAAAGCCTGAGCGCTTTCTGATTCTCCTAGCAGTTCATCAATAGTCGAACCATGTCCAAAGACATGATGACCAAGTTCGTGAGCACAGGTAAAGATACGTCTGGGGAGAGGACGTAATGCGGAAAGTAAAATTACCGGCTCTGCTTCTCGGAGATAGATACCTTCCATACTGATGTCAACAAACTTGACCCTCACATTGAGCTTGTCGCACAAGCTATAAATGCAGAGTGGGCTTTTGTTGTCAAAACCGGCTTTCCTCCGCACATCGATTGCTTTCTGCTGGGCTTGTTGTGCCAAAACCTGTCTCTGATTTCTCAAAGTCTGATTCCTCAAAGTACTTCTCCCCCTCTATGCATTGAGGCAAGTATTGTTAAAAGTCGATCCAGGTCATCTGGCTTAAGCTTTCGGAGTTCTCTGGCTGCAAGCTGAATCTTGTCGTCATGGATATCAAGCTTGTCTGCACCCTCCCCAAGGAGCCATGACACACTTACGTCATAAATTTCGGCTAGCTTCGTGATCTCATCAGCAGAAACCTTTCTATTCCCAGCTTCCGCTTCCGTAATTGAAGGGCGATGAAGACTAAGCATCTTAGCTACCTGAGCTTGGGAAAGCCCCGCCATCTTGCGAGCTTCACGCAAGCGAGCTGCAATAATTGACCTCTTCTCTTCTATGTGACTCATACCTAAGTCCCTCCTCTGTTGACAATCTCACAGACTACAGCAACAGACTCGTCAAGGGTGAGCCACTGCTTGCCGTCCTGCGAGAGACATATTTTGTGAATGTAGCTGCTGGGAATTTCCACGTCGAGCTTGTCGGCTAGCATATTAATCGCCTCAACACCAAGGAGGCTATCAAACCCTTTCAGGTCAGTCATGGGACAGGTTATTCCTGAGATTGGTGTTTCTTCATAGCCGCTGTCACTCTGGATTTCTTGGAGTACTTCTATAAGCTTGACTTTCACATCCTCTGGAGTCATGGCACGGTTCCGTTTCTTACCGTTGGTAAGAATATCTTACCAAATTAAACAAAGACTGCCCATTCTACTAAGGAGGCTGACCGTTGTTAAAATCCAGTCAGCTGGATTTTAACAACACAAACCAAAACCTTCTTCGCTCACGAAAAGCGCTCATCAGCCGCTTGGCATAAAACTCGCTGCCCTTGCGTTACAAAGAACGCTTCTTGCTACATTTGTCATTCGATTGACAGGGAGATTAAAAAAGGCTTTCGTAATCGCCCACTTTATTGACTCATACCGAGTTCACCGAGCAAAAAGCGCGATCGCGCTTTCTTCTCCATGAAAACAAAAGTTGCATTAGCCCACCTCACTTGCTTCATCATCTGCTAATTGCCGCCAGCTATCGTCGTAGTAAAACTCACCCACCAATCCAACCGGGTTCTGAATCAGAGTCACCTTTGCTTTGTCCATTTCGGCCTGCTCAACCACGTATAGCCAGAACTTATCCTGCTTCTCATTACCCTTTTCAAACTGAGTTAGAGATATGCAGACTCCTCGTCTGTCCCATAACCCCCGTAGTGACTTCACCTCGATGTAGCGAACTTCACCTGATCGCACATCTCTCGACTCAATATCGTAGCCAGGATGATTTGAGTGAATCTCATTCATATCTTTAGGTTCGCGCCCATGCCGACGCTCATACTCCATGACTTGCGCCATCCCAGCCCGGTCAATCTTTTTCGCCTCGACTTCTGACAATCTTGTTTCTACACTTTTGTTAGGATTAACTTCCAATCCAGAACGAACTCGGACACCGTTGCGATATTGTTGGCTTGGGTATGCAGCTCTGGCTTGCGATCTCCGATTGCCGGAGTAACTTGCTCGTTTCAAACCACCTGCTAGTCCTACTCGAAAAACATGGTTTCTTCTATAAGTAGAAGAAACCAAAATTGGCTTGTGATTCGTTTTCTCCACATCATTTTCGTTCGCAGACTGAGCAGCAGATTTCACATTTAAAATATTCGTTGCCTGTTTTACTAGAGCGCTCGGTTTTGCAGGCTTAATAATTGGATTGGCAATAGGCTGAACAGGAGTAGGAGAGATAGAGGGTGAGGCCGTTGTTAAGCCATTGGTTGTAGGTGGAGCAGAGTTAGGCTTGGCGATGGCTTGCCCTGTGATACTGTCATTAGCTTTTGTAACTGGTAAGAAACTAGACGGCTTTTCCTCGTTACTATTATTCGTCTTACCATCACCCACGTTGTCCACCTCAAACTCATCCAGCAAATGGGGATCAAAAATTTGGTCAACCTCATCTCCATCCATTTCGGCAAACGATACTACGGTCGCAAGGGCTAATCGCTTGAGTGCCTTAACTTTGAGCCGATCAAGCAGGTATTCAATCTCAGATGGCTTGCTGTTGAGCATTGTCAATAAGCGAGCCGTATCATTCAGCTTAAAGCTGCCTAACTGATGGTTGAGGCTCTCAGTCTGGTGGTGGCGCATTAATTCTTCGCCTTCATAGCTGAGGTAGAACACACACTTGTTCGGCTCGAAGTAATAGCTTCCTTGCAGACCTGACGCGATACAACGATCGTCCAGTAGCAATTTGGTGCTAATCGTCGCCGCTGCTTCAACACCTGCCCTTGCTAGCCAACCCAACTCCACTTTTGCTTCTAATCCGTACTGGTCTATAATCAGCCGCTCTAATCCTCTGAGAAATTCTGGCGAACGCAGCAGAATCTGCCACTTCTGACAAAGCCTGTTTGCATTCTGGTCGTTTGTTAAGTCAATGTTTGTAGGCTTCTCAATCACATCGCTCAGCAGCGATCGACTACCTGCGGTACTCGCTAAACTGTGGGGCACTTCAGGGTGCAAGATTTTAACCTGATTACGATCAGCAATAGCGTTTAGTCGCCAGGGTGCATCGGGGATAAGAATTTGGTTGGGTGGCAACAGCAGGTTATCGTCTGTCAGCAAGAGCAAATCGTAATCGGCAGCAGAACGTTGTTCTAGTTCCAAATCTCTCGTTAGAAGCTGCAAAACCTCGTAGGCACACTTCGCATTATCAGCATCTAAAGGTTCACTTCTGCACTCTTTCGCTAGCTCTGCTAAAAAAGCAAGGTAGTCGTCGATTCCGGGCTGCCGTTTTTGCCCCAAAAGCTCGTATACCTCCCGAATGCGCGAAGAAGGTGTAATTTTTTGCCGACGTTTACCAAAGAAAGGAACGTTGACCTGAAATGTGTGTTCCGGCTTCCAAAACTCCCCATAGTTCCACAAACATTTGTAGCCTTGCAACTGGTTTCGCAACCATTGACGGTCTGCATCCGTCGCTCGACTGCTAAGAAACTCAGTCTTGAAATAGTTGTAGATGTATTGGAGCGATCGCTGAAATGCCTCATCGTCAAATGATGGAGTTGCCTCTCCATCCCAAAGTTGTATCAAAGCCTTAAAGTGGTTCACCACGTCTTCGCGGTTGGGAAAACGGAAGCCTAGAGCTTGCTGAAACTCATTTTTCGGCAGTTTGCTAACGACAAACAAAGGCTTTTGGCTAGCTACAAGAAGCCCATAGGGACTAAAGCAAACATCATCACTACGATACAGCCTGTTCTGCGGAACAGTGAATGCTGGGAATCGCTTAAGTTTCTCCGGCTCTCGCTCAACAGGGAGCCAAGCCCTCGTCTTCAAAGCTTCAGCCAGCGTTTTACCAGTAGACACCTTTTCTTTTTCCAGTCGCTCCCAATGTTTTTCAAGGTGGCTAAATACATCTGTCAAATGCTTGGCGATCTCATCCGTGACCCCGTTCTTTGCCTGCTGAATTTGCTCATCTACATACGCCAATAGGTCATTTGCACTAGCCGTTTTCAACATCCTCAACTCTCGAAAGAAGTCAAGCCAATGCTCTGCGTTTTTGTAGATTGCCATGTCGGGCATATGGGCACGCTCTCCCAGCACTAGGCGCACTTCGTTATATGTTTTGGGATTGTAAACAGCACTTATCGCTCTTAGTTGACCATCTATACAATGAATGAGAGGTGTTTCTCGCACTTGCTTTTTCAGATCAACACTTTGACTCTGCTTTTCTAGTTCCGTCTGGGCAATTCTTAAATGGTCACGTATCCACTCCAGGGCTTCCAATTGCTGGCTTGGCTTGAGATTAGTGTAGTCCGCTAGCAAACGTTGGATCATCGTCGCATGATCCAAAACAGGAATCCCTAAGAAATCGTAAAACGCTTTCCACTCCTGGCTATTCTCATTAGCTCCCAAACAGAGCAGCTTCAGCGAACCGGCAACTTTAGGAGGAACATAGCCACCGAGTGCGTAGACATTGTTCAACTCTGTTGGCTGACCTTCTATAGTGGGATAAATTTGCAACTGGCGCAGCTTTTCCTTGCGTGGCTCATCGTTTTTCCCTTCCCCCTGTATCCAGTTTCGATCAGCTAGGAAGCTAACTAATCCCTTGTAATAATCTGGATTGTAAGCAGGCAACTCACCCGTAGCATATAATGTGTCGATCAAGTCAGGAACGGTGAGCCGCCAAATTAGTTTATTAGGATGGCGACTGCGAAACATAGAGATCGCTCTCTGTAGTGGTTCCTGAGCCTCGACCAGCGGAATCTCAAAGTATTTCAGCATATCCAACATTTCTCTGGATGTGCTGGAGCCGTACCACAAAGGTGTTTTCGCAATTCCTCCTATGTATAACAAGCCATCGTTACAAGGAACTAGCGGAACTTCCTTAATTTCATTGGTCGGCAAATTCTTTACATCTGAAAAAAAGTTGTAGACCTGCGTCAGCCAGCTTGAGTTAGGAATCTGTTCTCCATCCGGTTCCCATTCGACCGCAATGTTGTCGCCCAAAACAATTAAATCCTTTAGCCGTTTCGCCACCTCTTCTGAAGTAAGTATGGAAATGCCTTTACCTTGGCATTCGCTAATCTTCCTCACCCGATCAGCAAAGTCTTCGTCTAAAAACCAGTCAGGACGGCTAGCAAAGATTTGATCCAAGAGGATCTCACGCTGCGAATTCACGATGTAGATGAATCCCGAAGGATTGTACCCAAAGGTTTGCAATGTCCCATTTGCCAAAATTGCTAATGGCAAACCCCTCACGTCCCGACAGTCATCATCAAGGCAATAGCGTAACAAGTTCGTCACCCATTCTCGCTTGCGAAGGCAAGCTTTGGGAGCCTTTGCCACAGGCACTCCCAAAGGTTCTTTCGTTAGTAGGCGCAATCGCAAATCGATTGGCTGAAAAACGGTAAGAGGAGTATTGGCGCTCGAAAATGCATCTTCTAGTTCGGAGGGCAGAGGTGGACTGGGCAAATCTATACCATCTAACCGCAACGGATCGAGTAAGCTTTCCCACTTTCTAGGAAGAATCTTGATGGTTTGAGGTGTAACCCAGTGAGTTTTACCAGCTTGGCACTCATCATTCTGCTGAATAACAGGGGTGAGAGGCTCGATCTCCGAGCGAATGACTGGTTTGTCTTGGAGTAGTTTGATGACGTAGGTTGGCAACTTTTCCAGAGCCTTAGTTGGAGTTTTAGTTGGAAAGAATTGGTAAAACCGTTCTGGTTCTGTTTCTCCAACATCCTCTACCAAGCTCACGATTAAGTTAGCGTAAGCATGGGATAGCACATGGCGCACTAGCAGTTGGTTCCATAGCACCCGCTTTTTGTCCCTGCCCGTTAGCGTATCACTGGTCAGTTCGCGCCGAGACGAGTCCAAATCAAAAAAGCCGTTGATGTGAACAGGAAGTCCCGTTTCCTGGGGAAGCGGCAGAAAGCAGTATGCCCGACCCACAAAGGTTTTTTGTTGGGCATTGCCAGTTCTAGAAATAAGAGCAGCGGCTCCTGCCCAAGGTACAGCCTTCTCCCCTTGTGCCGCCATTTCCTTCATTAAGCTGAGCAACTCACCTTCCGCACGCATTAGGCTGGTAACGCGCCAAGTTGAAATGGTTTGATTTTCGGGAGTGGCAACCTCGATTGTATGCTGATAAGAGACTGCGGGAAGAAGATTTGAAGCACCTTGGCAAAGTGTCAACAGAGTATCTGCGCCCTTCTGCAATGGCGTAAGCAGCTTTCTCCGCTCAATCGTGACTGCTTTATCGTTTTGGGTAGTAATAGCAAGCAAATCGTGCTTGCTGCCGTCATTGTCAATTTCACAAACCCGAACCGTGAGAACTGACTTGAGGAAAAGCAGCATCTCCTCTCCGGCTTTGACAAATTCTGCCAGCAGTTGTTGCACGTTCTCTCGACTGAACGGCTCATTCCGAATTTCGCTCTCCTGAGCCTGAGTAACAGTTCGTAAAGGCAGACGAAAGAGCGTTCCGTCGAAGTGGGTTATGTCTGCTTGTAGCCCGCCTGGTTCGTAGACCTTCATGAAGTCGGGACAATAATCCCACCAGCCTTCCTCTGCAAATCGCCAACTATGTCCCGGTTTTTCTCGTGTTGCATCTCGAATTGCAGACGCATGAGGGTCAAAAAAGACGATGCGATCGCCAGAAATAAAGCTGGGGTGATCGGTGACGTGGTAAACCGAATTAAAGCCTACCCCAAACCGACCCGTCTTCCAAAGAGTTTCTCGCTTGCCGCTATCACCCAATCTTTGGATATTTCTAAAATCTTCGTCCGTGAATTTGGAGTCGTTGTAGACCAGCATAGAGGCTCCCATCAAAGCTTCCATTCGAGGATCGGGGAGCTGTTCAAAGCTGTGAGTGCGCCAATCGAAAATGATTTCTACACGGGTTGCTCCAGCGTCATCAGCATTTTGAATTAGCTCCTTAATAATGCCAACGCCTTCTGGATAATCCCGAATCAAGTTCTTCAATCGTGTCGTGAGTCGTTCGCTTTGATACCAGGCTTCACCCTCACCCAACCCTATCCCTGCCATATACTGACCTCAAGCTTGTAACGTTTGATGCAACTTCACTCACAGCTATACGGGTTTCGATTAATTCTCTGATAGGTTTGCCGTACCGACTTGGCATAGCTCTACGAAAGTTGGTTAGCAAAACCGAACTCAACTCATCAGGAATGGTTGCTTACCGCCCCAAACACCAACCTCATTTCGATTCCACCCCGTCGCTGTATTGGACACTTTGCCACCCGGCAATGTTGGCGTTAGTCCAACCAAAAGCGCTTGTTCGTGATTCGTAGGGTTGCGGAAGGCATTATTACGCTCGGTCGAAATTCTCCGAGCGTAATAGTGCCTGGTGTATTCTCAAGTAAATGTTCGACAGCAATCATGCTTGATTAACCTTCAAAAAGACAGAATTCTTATTAGTTACATCTCGTAGCTGCTGGCGAACCACAGACCGCAGATTCAGGTCAAATCGCAACCCGTACCCCCTTCGTCTACTTTGCTTGGGAATGTTTCAACGCTAACCTACTACTTAGAGTTCCCACTCCCGTGCTGTAAAGTGAAACCACCAGAAATTTTTTACGCTGTTGCAGCACGATGGCTGATTACACGCTCCAAGAAGTCCAGCAGCAAGTTAATGATTGGGTATCCGACGTTGGCAAGGGGTACGGGAACCCGCACGAGATGCTGGCACGACTGGTCGAGTAGTGTAGGACACAGGGTCAATAATTTCCGCCATCAACTAACCCAGCTCAGGCGGCATCAAAAACTCCCCCGCACTCTGCCCCTGATACAAGGTTAATTATGAATTTTTCTGTATAATTTTTTCATAAATACTAGACAGTAGATTTTCAAAAACAATTGTTTTAAGTTCTTCGTTATTCATCACTTGCATAAAGATTTCTTGGTTACCGTCCATGCGTTCGATAAAGAGATTTTCCAGATGCTTGTCTAGAACTGGGGCAAAGTTTTCTTTTGTATTGACTTGAGCCGCTTGTTTGATGGATTCATTAGCGATAGCCGTTTCAGTGATTTGCTCGAAAAAGAGTTGGTCGGCTGGAGTAAAGTTAGTACCAAAACGTCCGTTAAGGGTGTCAATTAGCTGGGATAAGGGGACTTCTTTATCTGGCTGGCGAGTTCCGACGGCGGTAGCACCTCGTAATGGTTCTGCTTTACCTTCGGTTAAATCAATTTTCCCCTCGCTGATTTTTTCCAAGCGATAAAATTTTATTTCTATATCCCCAGATAAATCAATTGTTGGAGATTGGGGACTACGGGGTAATTTTTTTAGTAGGAAACGTCCATAGGCATAAAGCTTTTCGAGTTCTGAATCTTGGTAAGGGATAATCTGGGCAAGGAATAGGTAGAGATTGCGGAAGCTGGTAAGTTGGCTTCTAAATTGTTCTTTCTCTGGGTCTTGGAAGGCTTTATAATTTTCAATAATTGGGTCTAGTAATGTATTTAATTTTTTGTGTTCGTTTCCGGTGAGAGAGGTTTTTGGGCGAAACCAAATTTCACACCACTGGTTTACATCGTCTTGACTAAATAGTTGCCATTCATAAAGCTGGTAAGACAGGTCATTTAATTGCTGTGGATCTGCGGTTTCTCCAACGGGTGTTTCTTCGTAGTAGGGTTTAAAAGCTTTGTAGATGTCTTCGGGTTTATTGACAAAATCTAAAACGAAAGTATCTTCTTTACCTGTGGTGGTACGGTTGAGGCGAGATAGGGTCTGGACGGCTTGGACTCCATCGAGTCGTTTATCAACAAACATAGTATGGAGAAATGGTTGATCAAATCCGGTTTGGAATTTGTTGGCGACAAGAAGCACTTGATAGGCATCGCTGGCAAATTTATCAGGAATTTCTGAAGTTTTGATGCCGCCATTCATGTTGACTTCAGTAAATGTTTCTCCGGGGAACTCATCAAGGGTAATAGAACCAGAAAAGGCAACGAGGGATTTAATATCGCTATAGCCTTTTTCTTTAATGTATTTATCGAAGGCGAGTTTGTATTTAATGGCGTGTTCACGGGAACTGGTGACAACCATTGCTTTGGCTCTACCCCCAATTTTGTGAAGGGTATGATTACGGAAATGTTCAATGATGACTTCTACTTTTTGGGCGATATTGTGGGGATGGAGTTCAACGAATCGGGCGATCTGCTTTGCTGCTTGGCGACGGGGTAAGTCAGGGTTATCTTCGGAGGTGCGGACGAGTTCGTAATAGCGTTCGTAGCAGGTATAATTTGCCAAAACGTCTTTAATATAGCCTTCTTCAATCGCTTGGCGCATAGTGTAGAGATGGAAGGGGACTTCGCCGTTCTCTCCGGGTTCATCGAATACGAGTTGGGTTTTGTACTTGGGGGTAGCGGTAAAGGCGAAATAGCTGAGGTTTGGTTGTTTAGTGCGGCTGATTTGTTCTTTTAGTAATTGTTTTTTGGCTTCATCACTTAGGTCATCTTCCTCAAGATCATCTTCAAGAAGTTGGGCGGCAATGGCTGATTCGATACCATCTTTATTTAGGATTTTGCGGAGTTCTGTGGCGGTTTCTCCGGTTTGGGAGCCGTGGGCTTCATCAACGATGACGGCAAAGCGTTTATCTTTGGTGGTAATGTCTATGGTTTTACCTTTTTTCGCTAAAGTCTCGATGGCTTTAGTAATGAAGGGGAATTTCTGGACGGTGGAAATGATTATGGGTACACCGTCGCTGAGGGCTGTGACCAGTTGTTGGGTATTTTCGTCAATTTTCTGGACAACTCCGGCTTTATGATCAAACTGATAGATAGTGTTTTGCAGTTGTTGATCCAGTACCGTGCGGTCTGTGATGACGACAACGGTATGAAAGATTTTTTCATCTTGGTTGTCATGGAGGTTGGCTAGGCGATGGGCTAACCAAGCAATAGAGTTTGATTTTCCAGATCCTGCCGAATGCTGAATTAAATAATTATGTCCGGCTTTGTGTTGTTTGGTATGGGCAATGAGTTTACCGACGACATCGAGTTGATGGTAGCGGGGGAAAATGAGGGTTTCTTTTTTCTGGTAATTAACGCCAGTGGCGGTGGTAATTTTGGTTTCTTTGGTTTCGATGTGGAGAAAACGCGCCAAGATGTCCAAAAGGCTATCTTTTTGTAAGACTTCTAGCCAAAAGTAACTGGTGCGATATTCTTGATTGTCTCCCACTGGGTTGCCTGCACCGTGATTATTACCTTTATTGAAGGGTAGGAAATGGGTACTTTCTCCAGCCAGTTTGGTGGTCATCCAAACTTCTTCGGTGTCTACGGCGAAATGGACTAAGCACCGTTGTTTAAATGCAAATAGCGGGTCTTTGGGATCTCTCTCGGTTCTGTATTGGTAGATGGCGTTTTGGTAAGTTTGCTCGGTAAGGGGGTTTTTGAGTTCGATAGTTGCAATGGGTAGGCCGTTGAGACTGAGGAGAATATCGGGAATACGTCCAGTTTTGATGGTGACTTGGCGAGTGATGGTGAGGCGATTTTTTTCGTAGAGTGCCAAGGTTTCGGGGTTCATGCCTGTGTTCGGCTGGAAATAGGCGACTCGCAGGGTTTTACCATAGCATTTGAATCCATTCCGGAGGACATCAAGCATTCCTCGGCTTTTGAGTTCTTTGGTGAGACTATCTATAACGATTTTCTGGGCATCGCTGTTGTTGGCTAGACGTTTCCATTGTGTGGGCTGGGTGGTTTGGATGAAGTTGATGATTTCCGTGGGGAAAAGGGCGCTTTCTTGGTCGTAGCCGTCTGCGTTGCCTTGGTGGTAGCCACTGAGTTGGAGGAGTTCCCGTTCGATGATGTCCTCAAATTTCTCTTCCGTGTGCATACTTCATGAAGTATAAATATATTCCAATATAAGCGTGGAATTAATCAATGGCTAGAAAGTCTCTGGGAGTAGTAATCTGGTTTTGATATTCGGCTAAAGTCTTGAGTGATAAAAGGTCTTGATCTCCTGTGATTAAGAATTCTACATTGGAATCTTTAGCAACTTCTAAAAATTTGTTGTTGCCTGGATCTCTACAGGTGTTTATTTGAGATTTTATTTCTATAAAATGACTGTATTTTTTAACTACATCCAAAAAATCTTGTCGGTCTTTATCTAAGATATATTTATCCGTTTGTAAATTCGTGTGTTTAATTCTTGATAAGTTTCATTGCTTTGAGCAATTTTGAATTCTTTATAGGCTTTATCTAAGGCTTTACGGGCTGTTCCATCTGGACTTAGGGCAGCGCTAAGTAAAACATTTGTGTCAATGACAATTACTTTATGATTCATCGGCGAGTAATTCTTCTAGCATTTCTTCGGTTAGTCCTTTGGCTTGAGCATTTCTGCCGATTCTGTCAAAAACACTAAGTAAATCTTCATCTTTATTTTTGGGATAGTTTTTCTTTATTTCTTGAATGAGTTGTTCTTGTTCTTGTCCTGGAAGTTGTAGGACAAGATTAAGAATTTGCTCAAAGGTTAGAGGGAGTCGATAGGTTTTTTGAGTCATGGTGGGTTCTGGGGTTAGGGGATAGAAACTTGGCGTACATCTATTTTACCTGTGACGGCGTTGGTGATTAGGGAGGTGCGATATTCTTTTAATAGTTCAATGGCTTTTTCAACTTTGCTTTTTTGCTGCTTTATTTGAGCCGTTTTTCTATTCAAATATTCGGCTATTTCTATCTGTTCTAGTATAGGAGGAACACTTATAGTAAATTTTGAAATTTGCTTTAAGCCTAAATCAGGAACTCCTATGCCTTGAGTTCTAAGTCTTGCTTCGCTTAATATCAATTCAGAGTCTAAAAAATATTTAAAAAATCTGGGGTCAGCTAATTCTTGGCGAAGTCTAATAACACAACATGAGTAGGAGACAAGAAATTGGATATCAACTTCAACAATTCGAGCTTTTCCTAAGCAAGCACCGATTCTAGAATAAATAATATCATTTCGTTTCGGGCAGATTTTTTTCGATAATCTAATAAAATCTTCTTCTGATATTTTCTTAATATCTTTTTCAAAATTTAAAGTTCCATCATCTAATAAATCTTTCGCTGAGAGAAATGGAATACCTTGATCAACAGCAACAGGCATTTCATGATTAATATCATTAATTTCCTCTGTAAGTCGTCCAAGTTTGTTGATTGACCAATGTTCAGGAATTTCACCTAACCACTCAATACCAGAATCTTTCATCGGGACGCTTGGATCTAGTCCTTTTGTGACAGCATGACTTATGAGGGCGGTGCGTTTTTCGTCGAGTTTTTCAATGAGGGTTTCTTTCTTGGTGATGAGGTCGTCTATTTGTTTGGTTTTATAATCGAGGAATTGAGCGATCGCCTCCTGTTCGTCCAGTGGCAGAAGAATTACTTTTGTTTGTCCAAGACTTTCTTGAGTCATCGCTGGAGTAGAACCACCAAAACGAAAACCCATAACTTGAAATTGATAAAAATCAGCATTCATTAAATATGCTAAAAACTCTGGACAACAATTAATTTCTTTTAAAACTACTAATTGTGGGTTAATGGTCATTGGTTCTGGCATATTTTCGGCAATTGCCACTTTTCCAATGGTTGAGCCTGTTTTTACAAATAGAATATCTTTATCAAATACTTGTATCTCTGGAGATTCATGATACTTATCCCATGATAAATAAGTTCGATTAGTGTAATTGATTTTGCCATCTAAAATATTTGATGGACTTAATGTTATTGCACCTTCACCCTCCAAAACAATATCTTGCGTTGTATAACCACGAAATCCAATTCTTCCAAAAATAGTTACTGTTCGTTTTAGTTTGCAAATTTTCCAGTGTTCAGGAATCTCCACCACCCACTCAACACCAGAATCCTTATACTTTTCATAACCCTTATACTTACCCATTACACTACCTCCCCCAACATCGCCATAATTTCCGACTCCAACAACTTAATATCATTCTCAATTTCATCCAGAGGACGGGGCGGCTGATACACATAAAAATGACGATTTAAGGGAATCTCATACCCCACCTTCGTTTTAGAAAAATCAATCCAAGCATCAGGCACATGAGGCAATACCTCCGCCTCCAAATACTCCTCACAATGCCCCTTTACTAAATTAATCAAATCATCTGCGCTTGCATCCTTGTCATATCCCAACGGTAACGGCAACGTAATATCATCCGGTAAAGGTACAATTTCCGTATCTCGCAAATTACTATCCGGTTCAGGATTCCCCTTCTTATCCCGACAGATTTCCGCTTCTGGGTCAGCCTCACCCAACGCTGCTAAAATCGCCTTGATCACCGGCTCTTTCAACTTTAGCCCCGCATTCTTTAACACCCGTTCCAAATCCCGCATAAATTCAGCACGGGACATATACAGGCGATTACCATCCAGACTCCGTAAAGCATCGAGAATTTGATTTTGGAGACTTTCACCCATCTCCATTTCTAACTGTTGCACCTTAGCATCTTTACGCTTCTTACTCGTTGCCAAATCCTGAAATGCCTTTTGCTCTGACAACCGAGCTACCCGCTCCTCACTTGCCTGAAAATTTAACCTTAACGGGCGCTCCACTGTAATTTTGAGAAATCCGAACTCCCGATTATCAAAAATCTTTGAGCAAATCTGCTTTTCTATCTGCCCGTCTGATTTCACCTCACTTAAACCATTCTGCTCAAAATTCCCATACAGTCGCACCAGTTCCGCAATATGCTCCGGTGATAATTCATTGCGCTTATTACCGAGACTCTTTTTCATTTTCAGAAAATGGTGCGTCCCATCAACAAGCTGAACTTTTCCCTGACGATGCGCTGCTTTCTTATTCGTCACCAGCCAAATATAAGTAAAAATCCCCGTGTTATAAAACATTTGGTCAGGTAGAGCAATTACCGCATCAAGCCAGTCATTTTCAATAATCCAACGGCGAATATTACTCTCACCACTACCCGCATCCCCTGTAAACAAAGGCGAACCATTAAACACAATAGCAATCCGAGAACCATCACCCCCTGCCTCTGGGGAAGCGTGCATTTTCGATATCATGTGTTGCAGAAACAACAGCGAACCATCATTAATTCGAGGTATACCAGCCCCAAAACGTCCCTTAAATCCTAAATTGTCATACTCATCTTTAATAAAATCCTCTTCTGGTTTCCATTCCACACCAAAAGGTGGATTAGCAAACATATAGTGAAACTGTTTATCAGGATGACCGTCACGGGGTAAAAAATTATTACTTTTACTTTTTGCGTTTTTTATCCCCAAAGTGTCACCATAGACAAGATTGTTAATCGGTTCATCTTTAATCAGTAAATCAGAACAGCAAATCGCATAGGATTCAGGATTATACTCTTGCCCAAATAACCCTAAATTTGCTTCAGGATTTTGCTTTTTAATGTATTCCTCCGACACTGAGAGCATTCCCCCTGTGCCTGCTGTGGGGTCATACACTGTCCGGTAAATCCCTTGTTTAAAAATATCCTGCTCGTCACAGAAAACCAGATTCACCATGAGTCGAATTACTTCGCGGGGTGTAAAGTGATCTCCCGCCTCTTCATTCGCCTGCTCGTTAAACTTTCTCACCAGTTCCTCGAACAGATAGCCCATTCGCAGATTAGAGAGTTTCGCAGGAGATAAATCAACTTCAGGACTATTAATCGCCTTCATGACCTCAAAAAGACGGTTAGCTTCATCTAACTTTTGGATTTCATTATCAAACTCAAATTTCTCAAAAATATCTCGTGCTAGAGGCGAAAACTTATTGATATAATCTCTGAGATTATCCGCCAGCCCATCAGAATCCTCTAATAATTTCTGAAACGTAAATTCACTAAGGTTATACAAGGGCTGTTGCCGATCACCGCCAATTGCGACTTTAGAGATCGCTTTCTCAAAAGCATCCCCCTCTAAACCCATCGCCTCATATTTTGCCTTCGCCTCAAGGACAGCTTTCTTAGTCGGTTCCAAGACAGCATCCAAACGACGCAACACAATCAGAGGCAACATCACCCGGCGGTACTGGGGTGGACGGTAAGGGCCTCGGAGTTTGTCGGCAATGCTCCAGATAAAACCAACTAACTCTTGATTGTTAGAACTTTCTATATTTGTCGCCATAGGATTTTAAGTAATAAACTTTGATTTATCTAGCAGTCTTTGTAGTAGTTAATTATTATATAGCGGTTCTCGGTTACATGAGGTACATTCTCAAAGCTGGAAAGCTTGATAATACTGAATCTTTGTGTACCTCACTCGTGTAAAAAACCCTATAACCTGAATTCTAAATTGAAATTACGGAATAATATTTCACCCAACTCCTTATAATTAGAAAAAAATAGCTGGGCTATATTAATTTTTGCCTTCTTACATACAGGAATAATTAACTTCACCAGATGATAAGGTTGACTTTGATTTCTTGTTGACGCTATCCTCAACGATTCCATGATTCCTTGCAAATCTCCCAACAACTTCAAATCCTTTCCAATTCCTTGTTCAAATACTAACAAAATTAATTGTAATTTTCGGGTTAACTCGATTGGGATAGGTTTATATCCTAATTGGGGAGTAAGTGCAATTAATTCGCTAATTCCTTGAATATTAGCTCGATATTTCTCTATTTCTTCTTCGCCTTTAATTTCCTGTCCTAACCACTCGTAACAACGAGAACAAAATCCCGCAGGTGAAAGCCTAGCCATTACAGGTAAACGCGAACCACAATGAGGACATTCTTCTCTTAATCGCAGTTTGTGAATTAAACAAACTTCTACATCCTTAAATGACCATAATAATGGTTCATAGATAGTTGTGTTTTCCTGCTTCCACTCTTCCCAACAACAAGGACACCAAGCGCGATAATTCCGAAATAACCCTCGGTCATAAATCATCCCTTTGCAGCTTAAAAGAGTCAAAAAGCGTAAATTCTGACGCATAGTTAACTCTTCTAATACAGCTACCAACTTTCCCGTCATTTCCCGCATTCCGTTGATGGCTGGTTTAGCATCGCTATTTCCCAATAGGTGACTCAAATTTTTTGCCAATAGCTCAGATTTATCCTCATCTTTAAGGATAAGTGGAGCAATTTCTCCCATAATCAGCTTCTGAGAGGTTAAACAATGCTCTTGCGCTAAACGATTCAGATAGCTACTCAGACTTTCTGTGTAGGGAGTTCCCACCGCCACAGGTTCAAGAGAAAATAACCGACTCCGTTGGGGGATTTTTAGAGGTTTTGGACTCCAAAGCTCTGAGTAAATACTCATCCTTCTTGATTGATTCCTACTAAGTCCCTACCTACCTTACGCTCCCCAACCCTTCCACCTCTCTTGGGTGATGAACTGTCAGTAGCTTCAGTTTTCTTGAGGTTTCCATCATTATATAAACTGGCGAAAAGTCTTTCTCCTGCTTCTAACTCTTCTTTAATCTTATTTCGTCTTCCTGCGGATAACTCCCTCGCTTTAAAATCTTTCATTCTCACTGTTTTGGCTTTATCATCTAACGCATTTTTGAGGGCGCGATAGCACCAACTTTTGAGAATTCCCACACATCCTATCGAGTATTCCATAAAGTATTCCCCATTTTTTTCTAATTGGGGCGCATTTTCCACAGGAAAATGCTGCTGTAACGTCTTAATAATCTTAAAAAATTCTTCTTGGTCTTCTACTTTATTTAGATAATAGGGAGGTAAATAATAATCTTCACTTCTTCTGCCTACCTGACCGTTCACTTGTTGGCATTTTAATAGCTCATACGTTCCAAATAAAATATGAACTGTTTGAGTTTTATTAGCAATTGATTTAAGCCAGTTCATCTGAACATTAATTTGTCTTCCCCCTGCCACATCAAATAAGTGCTGTGCTTCATCGAGGGTATAAGCTTTTAACTGACGGTGTAAAAAAACTTTTTGCATTGTTCGGCGCAAAGCCTTAGCATTCTTTCCTTCATGATCTCCTGTTAAATTATCTTCGTTATCATTTTCTAAATCAATCCCATAATTTTCCTTATAATCAATCAAAACTTCTTTTAAAGACTCCAACACCTGAATATAGTAATCAGAATAGTTAAACTTCCCTCCTTCAGCGCTATCTACCTCGATTCCCCCTACAATTAAACTCCCAGGATTGGAAATAATTTCATCTTCAAAATGTTTAAGTAATCGTTTCTCAAATTCTGCTTTCAAGCGAGATTTACCTACGCCTGTTACTCCAAACACCAGATATACTAAAGCATCATCCGGTTCGATCGCATTTTTGAGTAGCTGGTCTAAAATCAATTTGATATTGCGATGAGGAACAGTCACATCTTTAAAGTATTTAAGTTTATTCTCCGTCGATTGTTGAAGAATTTCTAGAAAAAACGGACGATTATTAGTCATCACCATAATTCCTCATCAGCAAAAGGTTGAATATTGTCAAGGTTAATTTCTCTAGACAGGCTAGGCTGTAAAACAGCTTCTTCCCTATCGAAAATAGCCTCTTCAATCTCTTTAGTCTTAGGTTCAGAAGGCTGTTTAATATCTACTGAATTTAAAACAGCGCTACTAAGAGTTCCTTCGATTAAATTATAAACTAATTTAGCCGAGCGATCTTGACGGATTTGCAACATTATTTCTTCATGATCTTCTGCATTATTCAGCAAGTCAACAATCTCTTTAAACCCTATATATTGGCTCTGGTTATATTTTTGTTGTTTTCTTCTGCAAACGGTTGATGCTATCTCTACCGCTTTTTCTGAATAACCTTGAAACTTCATATAATAATTAGATAAGCACTTTACCCAATGATTATTAACATAGGCATAAGCAACACCATAATCAAGGGGATCATAGCGGACGGGAACCGATTGGTTTTCCACACTGTAAAATTCATTCGACCAATAATCTTGATAGTTAATCCTTATTCCCTTACCCGGAATAACTTTGGCTGTTCCCTTATTGTTTGTGGGCAAAGTTAAAATCTTAAATTGCTCATCATACTTGATATATTGATGAGGGCGATGTCCCGTTTTAGCTAATCCCAATTCAAAGGCTTGTTGAGGAGACATTCCTTCTAAAGCCGGATGTTCTGCCCGATCGTAAACTCCATAAGCATAGCCAAAAGCCAAATAATCGTATAATTCTTCTAAATTCCAAATTGCTAGATTTTTTGGATTATTTTCTTTCTTAACAAGGCGGACGTGCTTCATAATTTGGGTATTACCCCTTAAATTATTGATAAATTCCGTATTTTGTGACCCAAACCAACGTTCAATAATCGAACTAAATTTCGGAACATCTTTGGGACGATGTTTTTTACTAGCTTCAAATCGAGCTAATAAAGTTTCAAAATAAGTAGATTGAAACTCTTTTCCGTTATCTACAACAATCCATTCAGGGAATCGCCCAAACCGTTGCACGCAGATCCGGATAGCCATCATACATGACCGATAACTCGGATGATCGAAAGTTAGATATAAGGCTAAAATCCGGCGACTGTAAGCATCAATCATGCCTGTTACCCAAGGTCTGCCTAAGTTCTTCTTACTGTAGGGACATATACATTGAACATCAAGCTGAGTATGGTCAATATGAACAATTTCAAGAGGGCGATCTCCATGACGGGGGGTGGTGGGTTTAATCAACCAAGGCCCCAAAAGACTATTAGCGGCGCGAGATCCCATCCTTCTTTTAGTTTGTTGATAAGAGTTTCGTTTTTTTAATCTTTCATAGTAAAAGGTATGGCTAGGAATTGGAGAGTTGAGTCCTGATTCCTCCCATTTATCTCTTAGCATTAGATAAGTTTGCCAAGCATTCTTTTGTTTAAAGGTTTCATAGTGTTCTTCTATAACCTTATCAATGAATTCTAAATCTTCATCAGAATAGCGAGGAGTGGGATTGCCTTTATATTGAGGAATTAAACCTACCAAACCAACTCCATATTCTTGCTTCGCTTTGCGATATTTGGCTTTCCACTGGCGTAAGGTTCGTTCTGGTACATTACAGTCTAGAGAATCATAAGACTCCCCATCTAAAAGCGGTTTAATTGCTTGATATCGCTGATTAGCAATTTCTAAAGCTTTAGGGCTGGCTTCTCTAAAGTATTGTTGCCATCCCTCCTCATCTAAGGTTTTCTGTTCTTTTGTTTGAAGACAAGTAATTTCCCCTAACTCAACTAATTGTTGAAATTCTGCATGAGTCCAACGAATAATTCCTTGTTCTCCTCTGAGAATTATTTTACTCTCTCCAATATGGTCAATCGTCAGGCTTTTTCTATCTAACAGAAATGATGAACCCACTTTGAGATCGACTATCTGCACACTGTTAGATACAGGTTCACTGTAATCATGAGTAGCAGTAATGTATGCTTCGGCAGTCGCTTGGTCACGGAATAGGTGTACTCTCTCTTGTTCGACTAAGGCGATTGCACTTAAATCGACATAAACTTTTTCAAGCGCAATTAAGGTATTAATATCGTCAATGGTGGCATTTTCCGCTTTTTTAAGTAGATTTGTCAGGTTAATACCCGGATTATTAATGATAATCTCTTTAATATGGAATTCTACCTGTTCATCAAGGATGTATTGTTGATGTAAATATCCTTGCTTGTAGGGTTGTAAATACTTCTGATTCCGATATTTGACCCAATCAATTTGACTATCTGAGCGAAGACTGTAATAATATCCTAAGTTTTCTACATATTCTTGAACAATGATATCTACCCATTTTCCTTCCAAGTTTTGGTAACGATAAGCCTGTTCCTTGCTTAGTTTGCTAAGCTTTTTCTCTGTTTTCCATTCTTCAAACCCACATTGATTCTTTCTCATTACAAAGAAATCAGGGTAATGAGAAATAGTAGTAGCTTGTTTTCCTTGAGGTGAGCATTTGATAGTGAATTTAATCGGTTGATCCCAGTATTCTAAAACTGAGTCATCATTTTCATAAAATTGAATGAGCGCAGGTAATTCAACGGTGTGGGATTCAAATTGAATCGTTCTGCCCATTTTTTTACTAGCGTAAGGGCCATGAACATTTCTTGAACTCCCTTTGACCTTACGGACGGGAGGAGATGTGCGAATCTGGTTAACCCAATCTCTTTGTTGTTGTGAGAGTTGCAG
>NZ_JAMPJZ010000060.1:0-33366 GCF_039961835.1 Trichocoleus sp. ST-U1 | reverse complement strand
CCAATTGCTCCGTTCGGTTCTCCCTGGTAAGAAGTCCGCACTGCTAGCATCGACTTTAGACCGATCTGGCGGCAAAATGGCTCAACCGCTTCTAAAAGAGGCTCAGCATAAACATCCGGTGAGGAAATGGCAGCATCTTGTGCGAGCATTAGCTGGACATGGGGATTGCCAACGACAGGGATATCCAAAGACAGTAGCGATTGATAACCAGGAGCCACAAACTCAGCGACTATCGGAATTCTGAGTTCCGGTTCCACCACGTAGGTATGAATGAGGCAGCGATCGATCCTGAGTAGCTGAGAAATTTGTTCGGCGGCGGTGGCAAAGATGTGCTGAGGTTCTAAACTAGAGCGGATTTCTTCGGCAATCTGCTTGAGCAGGACAGTCCGGCTAAATTGATTGGTCAGCGCTTCTACTGCCATTCGCTCCTCGGTGATATCCGCTTGAATCCCCACATAGTGAGTCAAGCACCCTAAAGCATCTCGCACCGGAGCAATAGAAAATTCATTCCAAAATAAGCTGCCGTCTTGGCGATAGTTCCGCAGCACAACGCGACACTCTCTTGCTTCGCGCAGTGCCAGCCGCAGCTCCTCAAGAGCGGGTTGGGTGGTGTCGGGTCCCTGTAAAAAGCGGCAATTTTTGCCCAGAGTTTCTGCTGCCGAGTAACCCGTGATGGACTCAAAAGCTGGATTGACGTAAATCACTGGCGTGTCGGGCAGTTGGGCATCGCTAATGACAATACCATTGCTAGAAGCGGCGATCGCTCGCTCCAGCAGTCGCAGCCGATCTTCTGAGTGCTTGCGATCGCTGATGTTTAAGGAATACCCAACGCACTCAATGGGATTACCCGCTTCGTCTTTGACCAATTTCATCTGATCGTAGAGCCAGCGATAAGTTCCGTCCTTGTGCAAAAAGCGGTATTCGTAGGCGTAATCTCCTGTAACAAACAGTCGCGGTAATTCAGCAAAGACGCGACTAACATCTTCTGGATGGATGTGGCTTGCCCAAAAAGTTCCATCTTCGAGAAATTCTTGGGCTTCATAGCCTAAAACTGTCTTGATATTCTCACTGACAAAGGTGATGTCATAATTCCCCGATGCCTTGCAGCTATAAATAATTCCCGGACTAGAGGTGAGCAGATGTTGCAGGCGTTCGGTCGCCGAGCGCAGTGCCACCTCCGCTTGTTTACGAGCAGTGATTTCCATCACCACTCCCCCAACGCCAGAAAGCCGATTATCCTCGTCTGGTATGGGAAAGAAAGAAACCATCCAGTCTCGAACAATACCCGGTTGGCTCGGTACTTCACCGCTGATTTCTTGGTTGAGAATAGATTCGCCTGTTGCGAACATTCGCCGATAGAGAGGTTCCAGCTTAGGGGCGATATCGGGGATGACTTCACAGAGGCTCTTGCCAATCATGTCACCCGCGGGGAAACCATTCACCTCTGCCAGGAGTTCGTTGATTTGCACAAATCGCAGTTGCTCGTCCATGATGCTCAATCCGACAGGAGCCGAGCTGAAAAAGGCATTCAGGCGAGCTTCCCGCAAGGCGAGTTCTCGTTCTAAGGCAATGCGAACGACTTCGTCGCGCTTCGCTCCGCTAACGTCTTTATGCGTCCCCGTCATCCGCAGCGCCACACCAGAGCGATCGCGCTCCATCACCTTACCATGACACAAAATCCACTTCCATTCGCCTGATTTTGAGCGCATCCGCAATTCAATTTCGGAAACGGGTGTTTTACCTTCCCGATGCAAGGTTAAAGAGTCTATCGCCCGAGAGGTATCCTCTGGATGTACTAGCCGCTCCCAGGACTGGTAACTGTTCTCAATCTCCTCTGGCTCATACCCCAGCATCTTCTTCCATTGCCGGTCGAAATACATCTCTCCGGTCGTTAAATTCCAATCCCATATCCCTAAGGCACTCCCATCTAACGCCATTTGCAGCCGTTCTTCGCTGCTTCTGAGAGCGGCTTCGGCAAGTTTGCGCTCAATCAGCCAACCTAACTGAGCCGCAACTGCACTTACTAGCTCAAACAAATGTCGATCTTCTGCACTTTTGCCACGCTTAAAGAAAACTAAAACTGCCAACACTCGCTGATTGGCGAGAATTGGCACGCCCAAACCCGTCTTTAATCCAACTTTTGCGGCGATTTGCGATCGCACAAAGGTTTCCTGGGTGGCTTCGGAAACATCTTCTACCCATTCTGGTTGCTGCGATGACCAAACGCGCCCTGGCAGACCCACGTTGGCTCTAAATGTGACTGTTTCGCTATGGCGTCGGAATTCTTCAACCGAGCTATGTTGCAAAGCGACGACCGCATCGCGATCGCACCCGTACCAACCCGGACTATTTTTTAAAACTGTACCATCATCAGACGGAACCCAAGTTTCTCCCAAATCCCAGCCGATTGTCGTACAAATTAACCGCAAAATAATTGCTAAAGCAGTATCAACGTCAACAGAACGATTGATGGCTTGGGTTGCTTCCAGCAACAGACGAATTTCAACTTCTGCTTGCTTTCTTTCAGTAATATCACTTGTCGTGCCGAGAATCTGCTTCACCTTGCCGTCAGCGGTTCTCGCAAACAGAGTATCCCGATTGAGCAGAGTCCGCCATTCTCCATTTCGATGCCTCATCCGGTACTCATTCTCAAAGATTTCGCTGTCAGGGGCGTCCTCGAATTGTTGGAAATATTCCGGCAGTCTGGCGAAATCGTCAGGGTGCATCAGGTTTTGGAAACCTAACCCCATTTCTTGAATTTCTTGGGGCGTATACCCTAAAGTCGCGCCGATTTCACGATTAATATAAACATTACGCTGCTCGCTCAGATCGTAGAGAAACAAAACATTGGGACTGGCTTCAGCAATCCGCTCAATGAAATGCTGACTCTGGAGTAACTCCTGCTGTGTCTGTTTATGGTCGGCGATTTCAGATTCTAGATTATGCAGCGTTTTTAATAACTCGGCGGTGCGATCGCTGACCCGAATTTCTAACTCATCGTTGACGCGGCGTAAAGCTTCTTCTGCCTGCACCCGGATTGCAATCTCGCTCTGGAGTTCCTGGTTGAGAATCTCTAGTTGTTCGGGCGTTTCCAAAGCCAGGAATTGCGGCAGCAGCGTTACCATTTGTAGAGCCGTGTAGCACGAAACCAAGGCAGTCAGCGCTTTCTCAATTCCTGTCAGCCAGTAAACTGGATGCCAAAGCGTCCAGATTTCCATCAGGTGCCCGGTACCGCAGAGAATAGTAAAGGCTCCAAATAAGGCAAATATCCCTTGAAAGGGAATATCTTTCCGCTTGTGGATGAAGTAGATGAGCATCGCCGGAATCGAGAAATAGGCGATCGCAATCAACAAGTCAGAAACCAGGTGAAGCCATACCAGTTTCGTTTGCCAAAGGTAGCAGTGACCGTGAGGGATAAATTGTCTTGAAGAAAACAATTCTTTTAAAAGCTTCCACATATTACGATCTTTGGCTATAATTCGGAGTTATTCCCGATGCATAGAGATACGGTCAGATAAGCTTCCCAGCTTTAGCTTTTGCCGCGACCCCTCAAGCGCATTCGACTCAGAGTTGAAGCTCAAACTGATGGATAGCTGAGTCTTGGGTTTCCATAACAGCGAGTAATATGCAGAAGAATCTGCTAGAGATTGAGCAAGTTGAGTCAGTACAACACTTGATTCAAGATTGATTCCCCATCTTTAGATAGATATTCTTCATTATTAAACATGACAATTCTATTTGGGTAAGTCAAGGGAAGAATTTAGTTTTATCTGTCTGTCTCGAACCCCTCTTCCCCCCAGATCAGCTAAATTTGCTTGTCCATACTTGGTGGGAGAGGCAGTTTAAGGTTTATGAATTTTGTTTGTATACGTGACAACAACTATCTACCGATCGCCTACATAAAGCCTTTCTTCAAAACTGCTTTTATCAAACTAAAACGGTTGAGGCAGATTCTGGTAAATTTGCCAATATTTAGCTAGAATCTCTGGAGTGCCCTAAATTGGGCATTGCTAAATCAAAGTTTAATTTAGCAATGTCAGGTAAAGGATCGCGATCGCAAAACGGTTGTCACATTGCAAAATCGCTTTGTAAATGTGGAAAAAGTGAAACTTGCCACTAGGTGACGAGCTATTAATTTAAAAAATTTTCTTCAGTCGATGAGAGACATAAAAGCCCGATCCCTGACTCACTCCTCGCAGAAACTTGGTTAGCAAAGTCCATGTGAAGCCAAGCAATCTTCAACTGGCAGCAAAAAGATATAGAAACATTTAATAATCTGCTCAAATACTGTTGAGAAATCAGGTTGAGGGTAGACTGATTGATGGCAGCGATCGCTCTACAACTCAGGAGTTGCCATTGGGGCAATTATACGCTTCAGGAGTTGCCATTGGGGCAATTATACGCTGATCGTGATTGACTCTCCCGAGTGATAGGGCTGGGGTGTCGATTCATCAAGTGCGAAAGGGAAATTAAGATTCAAGGCAGTGTGGAAGAGAAAGCGATCGCTGGTCAGCTCGCTCTAGAATCTCTTCCCGGTTCATCTGCATTTAAAGCTCAGCGAGAGGAGCCAGTGGCACAGACTCAGACCCATTAAGGCGCTCCAATTCACTGCTCGTTGCTATACCAATTCTCTAGGATTCGTGAAGGAAAAATCGGGGAGCTAAATCCTCCCATCTCACTACTGAAATAGGATTCCTATATACCCATAATTGTGCAATTCATTAATCAATCGATTAACTATTAGCAATCTCAAGCAAAACAAACTCAATAAATTTTTTAGCCGTCTATCCTTGTCTCTGTCAAACTATTATTGCTGTTCAATTGAGAATTTGTGAGAATTGTCGGGTTTGAACTTTCAGTTGCATCGTTTCCGACATCAAAACTGACCGTATAAACAGATGCATCAGGCGCGTACACTTCAATTTTGTAATTGCCAGCAGAAGGCAGCAATGCTTGCCACTGTGCGCCATCGGTAATCGTCCCGACCGTTTGCCCTTCCGGATCGATTACGGTGATATTGACGTTGCCTTCTACCGCTGCCACTGTCAATAGCTGCCCCTCAGTGGCGGAAAGAGAGAAAGAGTGGCACTGATTAGGTTCTAAGTTGCCACCCATCGTTGTTTGTGTAGAACCTGAGTGGAAGCTGACTTCCTGAGTGAATAGCGTATCTGCTGGGATTGACTCCTCTGGGGGGCAGTTATCTATCGGTGCTGAAAGCGTCTCTTGGGGAGTTTTAGGTTGCTCTTGTTTTCTTCTTTTTGGAGCCAGCCGACAGACGATCGTGGAGCCGCCGCTACCTAGCAAACCCAGCGCTGGTGCTGCGACAGGTACCCAACCTGCCTGCATAAAGAAATAGAAGCCGGTAACGAACAAAATGCCCAGCGTTGCAGTTCCAACCACAATCAATCGCAGGGGATGACGGATTCGCCAAGCTAAAATGCCGCCAACGGCTGCCCATCCCACAATCCATAGCACCTCAACCCATTCCGACCAAGACCAAAACAAAGGTCGCTTGTCTAGAACAACGCTGAGGATTTGGCTGACGGTCTGTGCTTGCACCCTTACCCCAAACATCTTACGACTGCCCCCGTAGGGAGTATAAAAAACGTTATCAACTGTGGGTGAGGTGACACCGATCAGAACAATGCGATCTTTAACCCAGTCGGGGTTAATCTGACCTTTCAAAACTTCAGTGAGCGTTACCTGCTGGGCGATATTATGAGCGGAGCGATAATCGAGCAGGATCTGGTAGCCGCCTGAATCTGCCTGCTGGTATCCTCCAAAATTGGCTTCTAGGGGTTTGAAGACAATTGAATTGAGCTGGAGATAATTTTTTGGGTGCGGTTGTGCCTCGATTCCCAGTTGTTCCAGGTAGCGCAGTGCCAAACGCGCACCGAGGGAGTAGGGGGTCTTACAGGCACCGACATCGGAAGTCGCAAACAGGAGACTGCGGCGAACGGCGTTATCGGGATCGATCACCAAATCGTCGAAGCTAAGGCGGTCTTCCGGGACAATTTTTGGCGGTGCAACTCCAGGATTATCGATATCGCTGATTTTGCAGACGGTAATGATGCGATCGCTCTTTTGTAATTGCTTAGATAATTCTGCATGACCGGGTTCCATCGGGATGTCGCGATAGATATCCAAACCGATGACTCGTGGTTGATGCCGTTCTAGTTGCGCTAACAGCTGATGCAGAGTCTGGTCGGATAGCGGATATCTGTTTTGAGCTTTAATATCTGCTTCGGTGATTTCGACGACTAAAAGGCGAGGATCTGGCCCTTCCATTGGGGATGAACGATCTAAGTCTCCCAATACCCGTGTCGCAAACCGTAACCGCACCATCTGATCGAAGGTTGCCAGTTCCAAGGACTGCAAACCACCCAGTTGCCTCACCCCTAGCAACAAGCTGGTAGCGAGGATACTGGCGATCGCTAAACGGATCGGCGATGCCTTTTTCTCAAGGACACCCGCGCGATCGCTAATTTTTTCCCCGCTTTTGTCGGCAATATTTTCTGGATCAAATTTTTCTGCAACGGGCGTATTTTCAGATAACGATACCTCTGTCAATGAAGCGATCGCTTGGCTGACTTCTGTAGCGGACTGGTAGCGATCGCGGAAGTGGTATCGTACCATCTTGTCTAAAATTGCTGCTAGGCGATCGCTGACCTTTACTTTATCCCGCCAAATAATCTCAGAGGTTTCAGGATCTTCTGGTAGCTGGTTCGGTCTTAACCCAGTCAGCAGTTGGATCGCAGTGATCCCCAAGGCATAGATATCGCTGCTGTATTTTGGCTTACCCGCTAGTTGTTCGCTCGGCACATAACCTTGAGTGCCAATTCCGACTGTAATGCTGGTCTGATCGGTTCCACTCGTCAACTGGGTGCGGATTTCCTTGACCGCGCCAAAGTCAATTAAAACTAATTTGCCGTCCTGTCGCCGCCGGATCAAATTGCTCGGCTTGATGTCGCGGTGGATGACTTGATAAGCATGAACAAACTCCAGGATGCCCAGTACATCCTGCAAGAACTGAATAATTTCAGATTCGCTCAGTCGCGTACCTTGGTGCAATTCATCGCTCAGCGGCGAACCTTCAATGAACTCCTGCACCAGGTAAAATTGTTGGTCTTGTTCAAAGTAAGCTAGCAGATGAGGGATTTGTTGGTGGTGGCCCAGTTTTTCAAGCGTTTTTGCCTCGGTTTTGAACATCCGTCGAGCCACCTGCAAAAAAGCAGGATCTTGACGAGCAGGTTTGAGGTGCTTGACAACACACTTAGGGTTTCTCGGTCGCTGCGTATCCTCGGCAATGTAAGTTTGACTAAATCCTCCAGCTCCTAGGACTTTGACAACTTTATAGCGCCCTCCCAGTTGTGTTCCCAGCATGGTCGCTCAGTATGCATCAATCCTGATTTTGGCATACAACTCAGTTTTGCTGAGCTTGGTTATTTATCTGTTGTCAGTTGTCGGTCGTTAATGATTTTTCTCATCCCCGTGACAAGTCGCTCTTAATTGCTTGTCAACAAGATTTCCGATAGCCGTATGGTAGTAAGAAGCGATGCTTGTTACCAACTTTTCCAAATGCAGATGATTCAAGGTACAACCAAACTTCTAGGGGTGATTGGTCATCCCATCGGGCATTCCCTATCGCCAGTGATGCACAATGCGGCGATCGCTCATTTAGGATTAGATTGCGTTTATGTACCTTTGTCGGTCGCGCCGGAAGATTTAGAGAAAGCGATCGCCGGTTTTGCCGCAATGGATAATTTTGCGGGCTTTAGCGTTACCATTCCCCACAAACAGGCAATTATCCCCCTGCTATCAGAAGTATCCGACATTGCCCAAGCGATAGGAGCCGTCAACACCGTTACCAAGACGGATAAGGGATGGGTTGGTACGAATACGGATGTTGAAGGCTTCCTCGCCCCCCTGGAAGCTGACAAGGGCGATTGGAGCCAAAGTGTAGCGGTCATTTTAGGCAATGGTGGTGCGGCGCGGGCAGTAGTTGCTGGTTGTAAAAAACTAGGTTGTGCCCAAATCCATGTTGTTGGGCGAAACCGGGAGAATTTAACCGCCTTTCAAGACAGCTGGCGCAACTCATCCTTACCAGTAGAAATCAGCACCCATTCTTGGGAAGAACTCCCGAATCTGATTTCTCAGGCATCTTTGTTAGTCAATACAACACCTGTTGGGATGTACCCGAAGGTTGACGAGTCTCCTTTAGACGCAGAAGCGATCGCCAATTTGCCAGAAGGCGCGATCGCTTACGATCTGATTTACAAGCCCAACCCTACCCGGTTTTTGCAACAAGCACAAAGACAAGGCGCAATTATCGTTGATGGACTGGAAATGCTCGTCCAACAAGGAGCCGCCGCCCTGAAAATCTGGTTAAACCGCGAGCCGCCAGTGGACGTGATGCGCCAATCTCTACAAAAACAATTAAAGATCGAAAATTAAACCCAGCGTGCAATTTTTGGGATTTCTCCCCTAATGCAGCGGGGACTGGAGGATCTTGTCAAAATTTGCTTGACATTTCGATTCTCTATCGTCCTGAAAAAAGAGGCTAAGAAAAAGTTGCCCATTAGTGTAACTTGAGATAAAGATGCAATCTTGAGCAAATTTACGGATATTCAAATCAAGTTATTGTGTCAGCAGACTTTTTTATGCGAATTTTTACTGACTTATATATTACAATTTATTAAAATCTCTTTTCTAGGTAAAAAGGTAATCTCTTGGGAGTCTTACTGAAGAAAATTGATTTGCTCTTTTACATCAATCTTGTAACATTTGCAGTAGCTTAGATATCATTTCACTCAATCTTTACAGGTTGACCTGTAAATCTACTTACTAATTTAAAGATTAAGTAAAGATACTGCCGTACGGATGTGGTATTAAGTACTTGTTGCGTAGTATAGAGCAGCCCTAAAACCGTAAGTTTGCGTACCTGACAGGATCCGCTAATTTTTACGGATCTTTTTAAGGATCTCAAGATTAGAGGGTCAGATTTCTCTGAAGTCTGGACAGGCTGAATCTGAGAACATCGCTCAGGCTCTAAGTTTAGCTGCAAGTATTTGATTTTATTGACTTTAAAGAGGAATAAAGATATATGGTGGAAAGCCGCAAAGATATTAAAAACAATCCCACACTTCCTGGATTGCCACCCCTATTGCGGGTTCCATCAGAATCATTGCAAATCGCTGAATTAGGTCTTCCCACGGCTTTAGCAGGCTCTAAGAATTTCGAGAAATTAGGGGAAGAGCGTGGGTACGCCCATACACGCCCACTCCGTTTTTCTTTAGTGGTTCCTACCTATAACGAAGGGGACAACATCCGGGAGATTGTCCGATTACTGACTCAGCTGTTGGATGGAGCTATCCCGAATGACTATGAACTGATTGTGGTCGATGATAATAGCCCCGACGGAACTTGGGAAATCGCTCAGGTTCTGATGTTGGAGTATCCGCATCTGCGAGTGATGCGGCGGATTGAAGAACGGGGACTTTCGACAGCGGTAATTCGCGGCTGGCAGGCAGCGCGGGGAGAGATATTAGGCGTAATTGATGCCGATCTCCAGCATCCACCAGAGTTGTTATTGCAGCTGTTAGCGAAAATGGATCGGGGCGCAGATTTGGCAGCGGCTAGTCGCCATGTGGAAGGTGGCGGCGTCAGCGACTGGAGTATTATACGTAGATTTTTATCTCGTGGTGCCCAGATGCTGGGGTTAATACTGCTGCCTGGAGTAGTGGGTCGTGTCTCCGATCCGATGAGTGGTTATTTTTTGGTACGCCGCGAGTGCTTGGTGGGCAAAACACTGAGTCCGGTGGGTTACAAAATTTTAATTGAGGTGCTGGGTCGGGGCGATATCCGTTGGATTGCTGAAGCAGGCTACGTGTTTCAAGAACGCCAAGCGGGGGAAAGTAAGGTCAGTGCGAAGCAATATGTAGATTATCTGCGGCATCTACTGAGGTTACGCCTTTCCCGCTGGCCCATTGGTCGATTTCTCCGATTTGGTGCAGTCGGTTTCAGTGGCGTATTTGTAGATATGGCAGTCTTTTATCTGCTGCGTACCCAAGTGGGATTGGGACTGACGAGCAGTGCAGCTTTGGCTTCGGAGTTGGCAATTATCAATAATTTCTTGTGGAATGACAGCTGGACTTTTGCTGACATTTCCAGTCGCCAACAGGGATGGAACAAGCGGTTCAAGCGGCTGTTGAAATTTAATCTGGTCTGTCTGAGTGGGCTGGTATTAAACCTTTTGATCCTGAATTTGCTGTTCAATGTCCTGGGTGTGAATCAATACGTTGCGAAGCTAATTGCGATCGCTGCGGTGACTTTGTGGAATTTCTGGATCAATCTAAAACTCAGCTGGCGGGTGACGGAAACTAAGTAATCTGAGTCTTTAATCATTAGTCCTGAGTTATTCGTCGTGAGTCTATCAATGGCTCTTGACCCATAACTCTTAACCCAAAGAAAAAAGGCGATCGCGTTTAACGCGATCGCCTTTTTTTTATTTCTCTCCTACTAAACTTTCCCTAACTGTAGAAAAAGTCTCTAGCATCCAGTCAAACAAGTACACTCATAACCGAGAGTTGTAGGGTTACTTCCTGTTTGGATGATACTCAAACTCCGATGAGAATTATCCCTCTTCTGTCACTTTCCGGGTATTCTGAATAAAAGAAGAAAAAAAGAAAACCCTGAAAGGTAAGTAGGGCAATGGATGTAGAATTACAAATCCTGAAACATTTGGCAAGAGATGCTCACCCAACAGTTGCCATTATAGATGAATATTGTGCCGAGTATAAAGACCTATTTAAAGAAGTAAGAAATTATGAGTGCTTCAAATATTTACATCTGGGAATAATGTCACCAATCAAAAGAAAATCATTACCAGAGATAGCAAAAGTCGTAAGTATAAACTCCGCCCAGTCATTACATCATTTTCTAGCCAACTCAGATTGGTCAGGAGATAAATTAAAACACCGAAGATTAAATAAACTCAAGAAAGCACTAAATGGGCAGGCGATTACGGTAGTAATAGATGAAACAGGAGATAGGAAGAAAGGGAAAAAGACCGATTATGTAGCAAGACAATATTTAGGAAGTGTGGGGAAAGTGGAGAATGGGATAGTTTCCGTCAATGCCTATGGAGTTGACTCTAATATAACTTTTCCATTAAGTGTAAAAGTATTCAAACCAAAAGGGACGCTAAAACCAGAGGATAAATATAAAACGAAAATAGAGTTGGCATTAGAAATTATTACTGAATTAATTGAATCAGGGTTTATTATTGAATTAGTACTAGCTGATAGCTTATATGGTGAAAGTAGTCAATTCATTAGAAAACTCGCTGAATACAAATTAGATTATGTCGTAGCAATAAGAAGTAATCATGGAGTTTGGCTACCAGTAGGTCAGGGGGTGAGGGCGAACAAGTGGTGTAGATTTGAAAGAACCTCTAGCGATCAAAAATCAGAAATTAGATATATTAGAGAAATAATCTATGGTAAAAAGAGAGCCATAACTCACTGGGAAATAACTACAGACCCAGAAACCATGCCGGAGAATTCTACTTCTTTCATAATGACAAATCTGCAAGGGAACCTGAAGAAAATTTTAGGTAACCTGTATGGATTAAGAACTTGGGTGGAATATGGTTTTCGACAGTGTAAGCAGGAACTGGGCTGGACAGATTACCGTTTCACGAATTTCCAACATATTGAGAGATGGTGGGAACTAATTTTTTGTGTTTACACAATGATTAGTTTAAATTCTCCAGCCTTTTTAGGCTTAAATCAATCTTGTAAAATTGAGACTGAGGTAAAAGAAACTAGTTCTATTGATTTTTCAAATCATCAGCAATAGAACCATGAATGCGGATGGAAGAATACTATAAATAATTGGCGTCTAATTATTCAACTACTCTTACTATTTTGGATGATTTATCCCTGGCTAAACATTTTCCCTGATTCACATTTATTACTAGGATTTAATCATTTAATTGCTGCAATGAATCAATTTAAACCCTGCTATGCTTCTGGATAATTTCACTTATCGGTGCTTAAACGAAAAACAAGACTCTAAAAAGGTATAATACAGGCATGGCAACCATTTCACGTTATGGTGTGATAAATGAAAGAGACAACTCCCGCCGCCATGCCCCCTTGCTTCAATAGATGGTGCAAACGCTTTGATGATATATTGACGCATCAAGCCCAAAAACGGGAGTTTAGGAACTATATAAGCGGATTATTGGGGGAAAGTGAACGAAAAAACCTGTCTCAAATGGCGGATAACGCGGTGGGAGTGACTTACCACCGATTACACCATTTTTTGACGGAAGCGCCTTGGGATGCCCAACAGGTGAATCAGCGTCGCTTAGAGGTAATGAATCAGTGTTCTCAAACGAAGATTAGTCGTGGATTTACCCTAATTGTTGATGACTCAGGACATAGAAAAAGTGGCAATTTTACAGCAGGAGTGGGGCGGCAATATATTGGAGAAATCGGGAAAACCGATAATGGGATAGTGGTGGTAACAACTCATCTATATGATGGCAAAAAAAGCCTGCCTTTAGATATAGAGTTATATCAACACGCTAGTTCTTTACCTGAAGAAAAAAAAGACAAAGCGTTTAAGAAGAAGCCGGAATTAGCCTTAAATTTAATTGACCGTAGCTTGGTTCGAGGATATCGACCCGGTATCGTGCTAATTGATGCTGGCTATGGAAATAACACAACGTTTCTGCTGGAACTGGAAAAAAGGAAATTAAAGTATTTAGGTGGATTAGCCAAAAATCGTAAGGTAATAATTGAGACACAGGCAAATAGTCGAGAAGAGCTTTGCTTGAGCTATTTCGCTGAATCATTGCCTAGTGATGCTTTTATCCCTATTAAACTCAATCTAGATAAACCGAAAACCGTTTGGGTGGCGACTCTTGAAGTTGAACTATCAAGACACAAAGGAACGAGAACAATTGCTATCGTCATGAATGCCTCAACCTTCTGTGAAGCCAGCGACATTGACTATTTTATTACAAATGTTGGCTCATCCATTGCTACAGCCGAGTGGATAGTAACCACCTATGCTCAAAGGAATTGGGTAGAAGTTTTTTATCGCGAAGCAAAGGGATGGTTAGGGTTATCTGAATATCAAGTCCGAGATTTTCGTAGCTTAATGCGTCATTTCATTCTTGTGTTTTGTGCCTATACATTTATTTTATGGCACACCTTAACCGGAGGCTTAAGAAGGCGCTGGGCTAACAAACCTTTAAATACCTTTACTGAAGCATTAGAGGCGTTTCGGACAGCGATGTCTTTCCGTTTTATGGAGTGGGTGAACGCTAATCGAGATGTATTCTCAGCCTATAAAGCTGCTTTGGGTTTTATTTGGGCTTGAAATCTGTTTAAGTCCCGTTATTTACTACTTGCTTACTTCGGAAAGTGACAGAAGAGGGCTGAGTGGCGGAGGGCGGCTTTATCCCAATTTTAGGGGCAAATTAGGTCTCTGGCTATCAAACCTACCTCTACAAAAATCAAACTGTACATCCACAGAAATATAAATATCGCAATCCTAATTCATTCATAAAATCGGAGATATCTCTTCTTACTCGTCCTCAGTGCTTTATAGGGAAGAGAGTGTAGCGTTAATAAATTCAATTAGGATTGGGATAAATTTTTGTGGGAGAATCTAGCCATGCCCACAATTGTGGAGAGGTGAAATCAGGCACGGCAAAAATTGCTCCACAGTCGCAGAGAACTTTGGGATCGTAGGTGGAGGCAATGCCAATTGTCGGAATGCCTGCGCCTACCGAGGAACGAATCCCGGAGGGAGAATCTTCAAACGCGATCGCTTGTTCCGCTTTAATTCCAAAATAATCCAACGCCAGCTGATAGGGAGCCGGATCGGGCTTGCCTGCGATCGCATCTTCCGCTAAAACAAGGGTGGCGAAGGCATCTATCAAACCCAAAGCTTCTAGCATGAAGTAGACATTTTTACGCGGTGCATTTGTGACAACTGCTCGTTGCAATTCTAATTCTTCTGTCCATGCCAAAATTTTAGAAAGTCCAGCCAGGGGTTTAAGTTCTGGTGATAATTCTCGGAAATAAGCTTCTTTCGCTTCAGCGAGTTGTTCGCCTTCTGATAAGGATAACTGAGGGAGAATATCTTGGATAATAACTGGATTAAGGCGTCCGCTAATCCGGTTTTGGTAAAAATTTTCGTCAATATCAATATTGTATTGTTTTAAAATATCCTGCCAAGATTTGTAATGGATTCGGTCAGTATTTACCAGAGTCCCGTCCAAGTCAAATAAAATTGCAGCCAACATAGTTTCAGGGGCGAGACGATTGAATCAGTGCCATAGCTATCCTAGGGTGGGAAGCAAAGCCAAGCAAACATTCTGTCATCTTACCTGTACCTTTTGCCGTATTGAAGAAAACACTCCCAAGCGGACAATAGTAAGTATGCAGTCGCTCGACTGTTATACCCTCAATTGACAAAGCGGGATAAAAAGAGCGATCGCTTTCTATCTCTGCTGTGTCGTAACTTCTGTACTAATGTCCTCAAACTTTTTGTTATACGGTGCGAATGGCTATACCGGAACCCTGATTGCGCGATTGGCAGTGCAGCAAGGGTTACGCCCAATTCTGGCAGGACGCAATTCTGAAAAGTTGCAGCCGTTAGCGACATCGCTTGGTTTAGAACACCACGCCTTTAGCTTAGAAAATGAATCCGCCGTGGATGCGGCACTGAAGGATGTCGCAGCGGTACTCCACTGTGCAGGGCCATTCTCCGGTACTTCCAAGCCAATGGTTGAAGGATGCCTGCGGACAAAAACCCATTATCTGGATATTACCGGAGAGGTGGCAGTATTCGAGGCGATCGCTGCCAAAGATGCTGAGGCAACAAAAGCAGGCGTAATGCTGCTTCCCGGCGTCGGTTTTGATGTCGTTCCTTCTGACTGTCTCGCGGCTCATCTCAAGAGACAGCTGCCTTCAGCAACAAGTCTGGCGCTGGCTTTCACCGCCGGTCAGACATCGCGGGGAACTGCCACAACAATCGTGGAAGCTCAGAAGCAAGGAGGCTTAGTGCGGCGGGGTGGCGTTCTGACTCCGGTTCCGACTGCTTGGAAAACTCGAACCATCGACTTTGGAGAAGGCCCTGTTTTAGGCACCACACTTCCTTGGGGAGATGTGTCTACCGCTTTCTACAGCACAGGGATTCCCAATATTGAAGTTTATATGGCAACCCCTCCCTCCACTTACTGGGCGCTAGTCGCAAGTAGATATTTGGGTTGGTTATTGGGGTCACCACCCATGCAAAGCTTACAGAAACGTCTAATCCAAGCTCAACCACCAGGACCAACCGATGCACAGAGGCAACAGGGGAAAACTAGATTGTGGGGAGAGGTGTCAGATGATGGCGCAACTAAGGTATCCCGACTGCAATGTCCAGAAGGCTATACGCTCACAGCACTGACGGCGCTGGCTATTGTTACTAAGGTGCTTGCCGGACAGGTGAGTGTCGGCTTTCAGACGCCTTCCAAAGTCTATGGTGCCGATTTGATTTTGGAAATTGAGGGGGTTGAGCGGTTAGATATTAATAATGGGTAATGAGTAATGGGATACTCATTACCCATTCCCTGCTTTATCTACCCAGATGGCGAGCTGCTAACTGCATCGCATCAGCAATATCAACATCGCCATCGCGGTCGGCATCTAAGAAAGTATTCAGAACTGGATTCGACCCGTGCGGATTTTGAGCGCTGGAGCCAGTTTTTAGAAGATTTAACACCAGGGGAACGAGAATCGGCAACATCTGTTGAATCATCGCCGGATTCAAGCCGGTTCTTTGAGCAATTACTTGCACGATTTGCGGCACTTGAGAAAAACCAAAAAGCGCATCAACAGCTTGAGGATTGGGAGAAGTGCCGCCATATTGATTGACAAGGGCTTGCGCTTGTTGAGGGCCTTCGGTAGCTTGCTTCTGTTGTAGAGCAGAGCGCACGTAGTTACCTACAAGGGACATTGTAGATTGCACTGCTGACGGGTCGGCACCATAATTATTGCCTACCTGCTGCACGGTGCCAAAAATATTATCCATCTGTCCGGGAGTCGCTTCGCGATCTGGACTGTCTAAGGCATTGATAATTTGGTCAAAAAGCCCCATAACTCTTTCTACTCCGATAACTTGAACAAAATGTCTCACTTTTGGACTGTAGTTCGCCTCTAGCTATTAGCAGAGAATTTTTGTTGTTGATGTTGATGCGACACCGACTTGATGTTTGATCGGTAAAGCGATCGCTAACTCTGTCCCTTTACCAACTTCTGATTTGCAGCTAAAATTACCGCCATGTTTCTCTACGATAATCTGATGGCTGATTGATAGACCCAAGCCCGTACCAATGCCTCTCGGCTTCGTGGTAAAAAAGGCATCAAATATTTTCTCTTGATGTTCTGGTGAAATGCCAGAACCATTGTCAGCAATCCGCACCCCAACGGTATCCTTGTTTAGGCGTTCTGTAGAAATCACGATTTCTCCAGGCTCTTTTGCCTCTTCTAGAGCATCAATCGCATTGCTGAGTAAATTCATAAATACCTGATAAAGCAAGCCGGTGTAACCTTCAATAGCTGGGATATCGCCGTAGTTTTGAATAATATTGATATTATTTTTAATCCGATTGTTCAAAATCAGCAGGGTACTATCAAGACAGGCGTGCAAATCTACAGAATTCGGTTGTGGCTCATCGAGGCGAGAAAAATCTTTTAAACTTAGAACAATTTGTCGAACTCGGTCAGAACCGACTTTCATCGATTGCAGAACTTTAGGCAGGTCTTGTTTAAGAAAATCGATATCAATTTCCTCTGCTTGAGTTTGAATCGTTTCAGGCGGATTGGGAATTTCAGCTTGATAAGTTTCTAGTAATGCGAGAAGTTCTTTAACGTAGTCACCCGCATAAGCCAAGTTGCCATAGATGAAGTTAACCGGATTATTGATTTCATGGGCGACTCCGGCAAGCATTTGCCCCAAGCTAGACATTTTCTCACTTTGGATTAGCCGTAACTCGCTGTCTGCTTTTTGTTCTTGCAAAAGATGCCCCACCTGGAGGATGAGCTGATTGAGGGAGGTTGCCAACATTCCCACTTCATCTTCAGTTGTAATCGGCACTTGCAAGTCAAAATTAGATTCTTGAGTTGCCCGCTGTGCTACATCAGTTGCAGCTTTCAGGGGACGGACGATGGCGCGAGAAGTGTAGATGGCTAAAAGGATAGCGATCGCAATTGACAATAAAATACTTGCAACAATAATTTTAAATCGGATTGTTTCCGCAGCAATCAAAGCCAGTTCTGCCTGCTTAACATCCTGGTAAGATCCCTGAATAACTCCAGTTAAGTCGTCTGAGAGACCATCAAAATTTAGCGCTACAGAACCATTCGTAAAATTTAAAAGTAGTTTTTGTGCTTCCTGAATTTTATCTGGCTTTAAATGAGACAGCTCAATTTGCTGTACTAATTCATCAACCTGATGAAAATAGATTTCTGGTACGTTTTCGTAAGTTTTTAGAAAACTGGGTATTCCATCAGCGTGTACATGAGCCGCTGCCTCGCGTTGATAAACGGCGCTGTTTGTATAAGATTTGATTTGAGACAATATCCGCTTAATTTCAGCAGTATGTTCCAGAAAATGAGAGTATTCGTCCCAAAACAATTCCGGATTTTCTGCTAGCGGAATCAATTGTTGTTGGTGCGTACGTGCCTGTAGTACGCCATTTTGCAAGCGATGGAGAAGGTTGAGTTCTTGGTTGCTATATTCATGCAACTTCGTAGCTCGTTGCTGATAGTAATCTCCAATCATAAATCCGGCAGCCGTTCCCAAAACGGCAATGCCTAGGGTTAGCCCATATCCATAACTAATTTTTTGGCTAACGCTGAAACGACCAGTGACCCGGCTGAGCCAGCCTGTGATACTGACTGGGTGAGGGAACGCACTGCCTAAGCGTATCTGAGGCTTCCTGACGTTTGGCTCAGAGATCATCGATCTATCCGGTGGGGGATAATTTTAAAAGCTAGTTTGTATTATAATTTACTGTTTTTTAAAATTACTCAGAAAGACGCTTTGTTTTAATTATCTAGCCGAGAAAAAATCACGGCAACAGGCTCTACTTTATTCGTGGAAGCATCTCTTGCCTGTTGCTGATAGCAGACAATGATAGGGAGATTAAGATTAGAAGCATCTCCTTACCACAATCCCGTTCATGCCCCTGTCGCGCTTATTAACGCTGATCGTTGGCCTCAGTGTAATTCTGGGGCTGATGCTGTGGCTGATTAATTCTCTCTATCGGCTGTATATTCAGATTTCTTTTACGGCACCTTTACTGGGAAATCTGCTGCTTTTGTTGCTGATTGTCCTACTGGGGGTGCTAATCGGTGGATTTATCTACTATGTGATGATTCTTCAGGGGACTGCAAAAGGTTCGCGGCAACGCCGCAGATTGCCGAAAGTCCCGGAAGCGAAGACAGAGGCGGCTTCAGAAACCCTCAAAGCAGTGCGGCAGCAAGTGGCACAGATTCAGGATGAGGTGTCGCGGCAGGCATTACTTGAGCGATCGCGCGAAATCGAAGCAAATTTGGCGCGTGGGGAACTGTTAGTCGTCGTATTTGGCACGGGTTCGGCTGGCAAGACTTCTCTGGTGAACGCCCTGATTGGGCGCATGGTAGGACGGGTAGACGCGCCAATGGGAACGACGGAGGTAGGGGAAACTTACGTTCTCAAGTTGAAAGGCTTAAATCGGCAAATTTTAATTACCGATACGCCCGGAATTTTAGAAGCAGGGGTGGCGGGAACTCAGCGAGAACAACTGGCAAGGCAATTGGCAACTGAAGCGGATTTGTTGTTATTTGTCGTAGATAATGACTTACGGCAGTCCGAGTATAACCCGTTGCGAACCTTGGCAGAGATTGGCAAGCGATCGCTGCTGATCCTCAACAAAACCGATCTTTATACAGACACCGATAAGGAAACAATTCTGGCGCGTCTGCGGGAACGAGTGCGGGGATTTATCGCTACCGCCGATGTGGTTGCGATCGCCGCGAATCCCCAGCTTGCCGAATTGGAGAGTGGCGAAACCTTCCAACCCGAACCGGATGTGATGCCGTTAATTCGCCGCATGGCAGTGGTTCTTAGAGCCGAAGGGGAAGACCTAGTCGCTGACAACATCCTACTGCAATCTCAGAGACTGGGAGACGAAGCGCGACGCCTGCTGGATGCTCAGCGCAGACGCCAAGCGGAGAAGGTGGTAGAACGTTTTCAGTGGATTGGGGCGGGTGTCATCACCGTGACACCCCTGCCAGTGGTGGATTTGCTAGCAACCGCCGCTGTAAATGCCCAAATGGTTGTAGAAATTGGCAGAATTTACGGCTGCGAGCTGAATATGGATCGAGGGCGCGAATTAGCGCTTTCTTTAGGGAAAACTCTCGCGAGTTTGGGAATTGTCCAGGGAGCAATTGAGTTGCTTTCTAGAGTCCTCCAACTGAGTGTCGCCGCCTATCCTATTGGTAAGGTGATTCAAGGCGTTACCGCCGCTTATTTGACTCGAATTGCTGGGAAGAGTTTTATTGAATACTTCCGTCACGATCAAGATTGGGGCGATGGCGGAATTACAGAAGTTGTGCAGCGACAGTTTCAGCTAAATCGCCGGGATGAGTTTATCAAGACATTTGTGCAAGAAGCGATCGCGCGAGTCGTCAAACCTTTAGCAGAAGCGAAAGAACCGCAAGAGGAACGCCAATCAGATCCGCCTCAACAATAGTAGCGTTTGCGAAGCGATATTCCTTCATTGGTAACACCCAGAAATATACCAGTTCTGGGTTACAGATTAAGGGTGCGCTTGCAAATTCTCTTGATCTACAAATAAATTTTATCTGCCAACCTGAAATTTATCCGGATATAGCAATTCTTGAGTTGATTAATAAGGTTAACAAGACAGCTTGCTTAACTTGGAGAAATTTCTATGGAATTAACGATTGCCGCAATTGCCTTCACCTGGATATTTTTCGCCTTTAGCGGAAGAACCTTATCCGACAAAAAAGGATCTGACAAAAAACCCGAATATATCGCCAAAATCTACAAAAACGATTGAAGAAAGAGAACCTCACTTTTTTACTTTCTTTCATGAATCATAAAATGACGATTTTTCAGATGCTCAACAACCTTTAAATTACTGTTTTTCATTTATCGTCATAGCAATTGGAGAAGGGGAACACAAAACTTCCCAATCTCCTTTTTTATTTCTTATCCTCTAAGCTAAACAATGCAACTCCCAGCAGCTCCCTACTGGGTAAAGTAAAGATAGGCGATAGGCAGCTTTTTTAAAATTGTTATTCTGAGCGGAATCCATTACAGGGTTAGCGAAGACGATAACATAAAAAGTTGTACACGGGGTATAAATAAACGGGGAAACAGCCGTTTGACCTTACAATTATTTATCAGAAAAAAATAATTAAATTAAATTGTGTAAAGCGATCGCCCTTTTTTAAAAGTCAACTTCCCCCGATTTTTATTGGCTCGCATACGTGTACATCACGTCTGAACGCAGTACATACTTTCGACCTTGGATTACGGGTGCGCCTTCATGTTTTATTTCGTGGATAAAGAACAGCGCCATACCGATTTGAGGAACTATAGAGACGTTGGGTGAAAAAAACAGAGTTTCGCCTCCCTCAAAGTCTTCGCTCAGATAAATCATAAAAGTTAAACGGCTATGGTCGCCGTTTGTTCGCCAATAACTACCGTCGTGATGCGGTGCGAAGCGCTGACCCGGATCGTATCGGTAGAACCGCAAGCGCTCATTAAGTCCCATTGCACACCAGTTACCGATTCTGGGGACATAAGTTTCCACACGATGCCATAAATTTGCCGCAAGTTCTTCATCATCCAAAATCACCCGATCGTTATTTCGGATTGATGGAGCCATTATGTATTCATCCTGTCCTACGGTGAGACCAGCCGGAGTATAGCCTATGTTTTCGGTTAAGACGATATACTCGGCACACTCTGCTTTTGATAGAACGTTTGGGACGGTAAATATTGGGTTTTCTAAAGGTGATTTTTTCACAATTAAGTATTTTTTAATACTACTTTTTCCATAGTTTAAATATATTTAAACTATGGGAATTTGTATGCCCAAAAAACATTTTTATTTATGGCGATTTCTAGCGTCCAAAAATTTTAGCTGCTGGTAAAGCATCGCAATTTTCGGCAAATCAACACCTGCTGCTTGTGCAGTTTGTAGCGGATTGCCGAACATGGTTTCCACCTCTAGAGGACGCCCTTCGTCATAGTCGATTTTCATACTGGTGCGGTACGGCTTCATCTTTGCCGTGTGATCGAGCATCTTTTCGACAAAGCTATCAGGAATCTTCCGACCAAAAGCAGATGCACCTACCAGCACTTCACTCATTAACTGCTCGACTAATAATCGCGTGTGAAGATCGCTCATCAGCTCATCTGTTGTGGCGTCAAGAACCACAGAAAGCCCGTTGTATGGGATATTCCACACCAATTTCTGCCAACGAGCAAACAGCAAGTCTTCAGCAAGTTGGATAGGGATGTCAGCACTTTCAAAGTCACCCGCAATCTGACGCATTCGCTCGGTAATCCCGGCGGGTTGATAATCGGGGGTATATTCGCCGAGTGTAATCGCCTTATAGTCTAGGTGGCGGATGTGTCCTGGCCCCACTTTATTAGAGCAGAGAAAGCACAAGCCTCCCATCACCCGTTCCGAACCCACAATTTTGGCGGCTTTCTCCTCAACGCCTAGACCATTTTGCAGCACCAAAACAACGCCGTCATCCTTAACCATAAATGGCAGCATTTTAGGCAGCAGGTGGTTTTGCGTCGTTTTTAACGCTACAACCACTACATCGCAAGGTGGCATTTTGTTAGCGTCAGGGTAGGCGTTAACGTGAGGGAGGGTAAAATCGCCGTCTGGGGACTCAATGACTAAACCCTGTTGACAGACTTGTTCGTAATCGCTGTGCAACAGGAAGTGGACATTCAGCCCCGCCCGTTGTAGTTTAGCTCCGTAGTAGCCCCCCAGCGCTCCTGTTCCCAGGATGGCGTAACTCCGATTAGACATTGCTCTCTATAAAAGCTGAATCGCGGATATTTGGGCAACTTGCACGACTGGCGGCAATTGACTTGTGGGTGCGGGTATCATTTCACCCCGGAAGTCTAGTAACTGAACCAGCAGCAGATAGGCGATCGCTAGAATTATAGAAATTGCCCCAGTGATAATTGCCACAATCTTTGAGCGTTCCATCAGTTTCCTCGTAACATTACTATTCCATTTTCTATCTTGAACTGACACGAAAGTCGGCAAAATAGGGAATCAATAATATTGTAGAGAATGCGATCGCTTGCCGAACTAATATGAATTCTGTTGAAGATAAGTCAGGGGAACCGATTACCGTTTACCGTCAATCGGTAGTACAGACTTTTGAACTGCGAAAGGTTTATCGCACCGGATTTTGGCTAAATCAAAAAATTGAATCTCTCAAAAGCTGCACGCTGTCAGTGTTTGAGGGGGAAACGTTTGGGCTGCTAGGACCGAATGGGGCTGGGAAAACGACGCTGTTAAAGACGCTTTTGGGAATAGTACGCCCTACGGGTGGACGAGGGGTACTTCTGGGAAAACCTTTGGGCGATCGCGAGGTGAAACAACGCATCGGTTATTTACCGGAAAACGCCTATTTCTATGACTTTCTCACCGGCTGGGAGTTTTTGCAATTTACGGCTGGATTATTTCAAATCCCGAAATCAGTGCAGCGTCAACGCATTCCCCAACTACTGGAATTAGTTGGATTGGCTCAATCCGCTGCCCGTAAAAAGCAGATGCGTCAGTATTCTAAAGGGATGCTGCAACGGGTAGGCATGGCTCAAGCGCTGATTAACGATCCAGAACTGGTATTTCTGGATGAGCCGATGTCAGGTCTTGATCCAATGGGGCGGTACCAGATGCGAGAGATTATTTTATCGCTCAAAAAGCAGGGAAAGACAATTTTTTTTAATAGTCATGTTCTGGCGGAAGTGGAGCAGATATGCGATCGCGTCGCTATCCTCGCCCAAGGTGAGCTGATTTGCGTCGGCTCCCTCGATGAACTCCTTGGCATCGCCGAATCCTACCATGTCAGAGGTAAAGGCGGAAACCTAGAAGTTCTCAAACGCTGGATACCCGATTTAGCATTTGAGCATAATGGCTGGCATGGTCACTTACAAGGCGAACCCCAAGAGTTTCTGGCTAGCCTCCGTTTGATGGGTGCTCATCTGACGACAATGAACCTCTCCCGTCCTTCTCTAGAAGACTTTTTTATTCAGCAGCTACAACAACGTGGCATTCGTTCCAGTAGTTGAGTTGTGTAAAGGGGTTTGGGGGATCTGATGAGTGGCTGCACGCTAGCGAAATGAGATGAAATGGGTAGCGGTGCTAACCTAATAGCGATCGCGCCTTCAATACTTTTGAAGGATGCACTGCAAGTCTTATAGCGAGTATCTCTAAACAGGACACTCACTTAAAATCATCAAAACGCATGGCTGACCTTTTAGAAACTGCCACTAATGAAGGATCTTTCAAAACTCTGGTTAATGCTCTTGAGGCTGCTGGTCTGTTTGAGATTCTCAAGAGTCCAGGACCCTATACTGTCTTTGCTCCAACCGACGAAGCATTTGCCAAAATTCCAGAGGATACACTGGCTTCTTGGATGGACAACATCCCCAAGCTGAAGCAAATTTTAATGTATCACGTCCTGTTTGGGGATGTTAGAACTGATAACTTCGTCGAGATAGATTCCGCTGAGACAGTTGAGGGCGGCATTCTGGGGATTGATAGCACCGACGACGGTTTTAAAGTGAATGATGCGAAGGTGCTAAAAACAGATATCCTTACCGATAACGGCGTCATCCATGTCATTGATTCAGTACTTACACCGACGATAATGTCTAAATAGGCACTAATTTCTGCTGCTGAATTCTGTCTTCAGACAGAATTTATTGACCAAAAACTGGGTAATGGTAAGACAAAAGCAAATTTGGAGTTAGTGCGATCTAAACGACATCGTAAAAATTTAAAATTCGATTTGCTGACATAAAAAAGGAGGCACCTTTGCAAAGGTGCCTCCTTTTGATTTGGGCGATCGCCAAGGAATGTGGATTAAATAATTGGTCAAATTCACATTCTGTAAGGACATGGCACAAACACGCCCCTACGCAGGCAATTAAAGGTTAATCAATCCACCCTTCTTCGCAAACATTCGCGAAATTCGTTTAACCCAGGATGCATCCACTACGCGCTGGCAAATGCAAGGACAGATGGTTGGATTCTCCCTCACCGCTCCATGACACCTCGGCAGTGCCATACAATTGCTGATTAGGCTTGGATTGTAGCCCCGTCACCTCAAAACTCACATGATCTGCCGGTGCCGTCCCCACGTTAATGGCAACAATCAGTTCCTCATCTCCCAATTTCCGAGCAAAGACGTAAACGGTTCCTTCCGCAAACAGAACGTGGTAAGAACCTGTACGCAAGGCAGGATATTGGTGACGCAGGGCGATGAGTTGCTTGTGATAATCTAGAACATCACGCTCCCAGTGAGCTTCCATCGGAAAACCTCGACGCGAATCCGGATCGAGTTTTCCCGGTAATCCCACTTCATCACCATAGTAGATGCTGGGCGCGCCTGGATAAGTCAATAGCAGCAATGTTGCTAGTTGAACACTCTCCTTATCACCGCCTGCAATAGAAATCAGTCGCGCCGTATCGTGGCTAGCTAGCAAATTCAACTGAGTCAGTTGAATATCCCACGGATAAAAATCCAACAATTGCTGGATTTTTTCGGCATACTCTGGTGCAAAGAGGGGCGGGTAGGGATGGTAAGAGCGATCTTTCACTTGCTCAATGTCTACGCGATCGCCTGCGGCAAAAGCAATCGTCGGCGCAGCAAAGAGATAGTTCATTACCCCGTCAAACTGAGTCCCATCCAGCCACTCGCGGGAATCTCCCCAGACTTCCCCCACGATATAAGCTTCTGGGTTAATGGCTTTTACGCGATCGCGAAATTCTTGCCAAAATCCTTGAGCCTTAATCTCAAAGGGCACATCCAAGCGCCAGCCATCGATGCCGAATTTAATCCAATATTCGGCAATCTCCATAATATATTCCCGCACTTCCGGATTTTCATGGTTGAACACTGGCAGCGCCCGATTTCCGTCCCAGCCCTCATAATTCGCCGGAAAATCGCCGTTATACGCCGATAAAGGCCAGCCTTCAATCTTGAACCAATCCACCCAAGGCGAATGGGGGCCATTTTCCAGAACATCGTGGAAAAAGAAAAAGCCCCGACTAGAGTGATTAAACACCCCATCCAGTACAACTTTGATATCCCGTTCGTGAGCAGCTTCCAGCAACTCCCGAAAAGCGCCATTCCCCCCCAACATCGGATCGACTTGGTAATAGTCGTGGGTGTGATAGCGGTGATTGCTAGCCGATTGAAAAATGGGGGTAAAGTAAATCGCATTAATCCCTACATCCTGCAAGTAATCCAGCTGTTCCATCACCCCCCACAAATCACCGCCCTTGTACCCTTGAAGCGTCGGTATTTCGTGCCAATCTTCCCATCGGGTATCCTTCAAAAGCCGCTTGTGAGAATGCTTCGTTTTAGCAAAGCGATCCGGAAAAATCTGGTAAAAAACCGCGTGCTTAACCCAATCCGGTGTCTGTATCTGCATGAATAACTCCCTCTCCACAACCAACACGGTACAAAGGCTGGCAGCTTTCGGGTTCTACCCTCTGGGTGAAACTCAGGGATGATTTAGCCTAGATTGCGAGTTTTGAGGAAAAGTGGGGTGTTTGTTTTCAGTTGTTGTGCTTTAGGATACTGAATTTGGCGGCGGCGAACCCGGTTTTGATTTATCGGGAAACTTACACTTGACTTCGATTTCTAAGTTGCTCTCAGCCTTCCCTTCAGTAATGTAAGGGATACCTGCTGAACCACCCAGTTTCATGCCAAATTTCAGTGTCACTTCCTCAATCTCAGCGGCACCGAAGTCTTTAAAAGCACTGATGGCATAAGTTGCGTAGCCCCGAATCATTTGCCGCGCTTGCTGCATTTTGATGACAGCGTCTTCTCGGAAGCCCATTGATTGGTTGGGATCGTAATCTTCTGGTGCTGTTGCAGGAGGCATGATGGGACTAGATTTTGTCTCAACATATATTTCGTATTTTTGACCATCCTCTTCTATAAGCAGACGTTGCACTTCTGACATGGGCTGCCTCTTTGTAAGTTTTCGTGTGTTTTTTGTAAAGTTAGAGCCAGTTTCGATCTTGCTAAGCTATCCTGGTGTCTCAATTAACATCGTCCTTGAGGGTGCCTGTCAACTAATTCAATATTTTGAAACCAGGTTGCTAAATGGCTCGATACGCCCTTGTTATTGGAATTTCTGAATATCAAAGCTCAAACTTATCACGCCTTCCCAAGACAGTCACTGATGCGGAGGCTGTAGGACAGATACTCAAGCAATACGGCGATTTCCAGATTGTTAAACGACTGCCTGAGCGTTGGAATCAACAGCAGAATGACTATGAAATCGGGACAAAGGCGGTAACTGGCACCGAACTGGGGCAAGCTTTAAGAACGTTTCTGCTGGAACAGGCATATAGAAGCGATGCGCTCATCTACTTCAGCGGACACGGGATTACAGTATCAGATAATTTAGGGCAAACTAAAGGGTATTTAGCAACTTCGGATTGCGTGCTGGAGACGGATGGGAAGCGTATTGTCGGGCAACAACATGGAATTGCCTTAGATAGTCTCAATGAGCTGATTCGAGCTGCCGAACTCAGTAGTTTAGTTTTGCTTCTAGATTGCTGTCATGGTGGCTATTTTCTGGAACGCCAGCTAGTAGAACAAACGCTTACAGCTTTTAGCTCCCAAAAAGATTACTACATAATTACAGCCTGTAGAACCTTCGAGCAAGCGTGGGCGATGCACGACGAAAAGCACGATGTCTTTACGGGAGCAGTTCTCGATGGGTTGGCGTTAGAGAATGCTGGAAAAGATGGAAGTGTCAGTGGCGATCGCTTGTTCGATCACATCAGCAGACAGCTCAAAGGTAAAAGGCAGGAACCAATCCGCATGGGTTGGGGTAAGTCAATTACGGTAGTGAATTATCCGCTAAATGAAAACACTCTATCTGCTAGTGTTACTTTTAATCGAGAGAATCCATATCAGGGACTACAAGCTTTTGAACTAGGGAAAGAAAAATATTTTTTCGGGCGCGAACTAGCTATCCGCGCACTGCTAGAAAGACTCAATAATGCTAGATTTCTTTCGGTTATTGGTCGATCTGGTTGTGGCAAGTCCTCTTTAGTGAAGGCGGGTTTGTTACCGGAACTGCAAAGCGATCGCCTTCCCGGTAGCAGTCAGTGGGAAATTGAGATTTTTACTCCTGGCATTGATCCTCTAGGAAAACTAACAGAGATCCTGACTAGACGACATCAAGAAAATAAGCCGTTTGTCCTATTTATCGACCAATTTGAAGAGGTATTTACCCTCTGCAATGATGAAGCAAAGCGACAATCTTTCATGCGGTTGATGGCGGATGAAGCAACGGCTTCCGACCGAATCACCAGAGTGATTGTCGCAATTCGGGGAGATTTCCTCGACCGATGCGCTGCCTATCCAGAGGCGGTAAATTTAATTAATCGCACTCAACCGACAACTTATGTCGTTGAGCTACTGTCTTGCTCAGAAATTGTGGAGACAATTGAAAAACCCGCAGAGCTTCATGGCGTCGGTTTTGAGCCTGGGTTAGTGTCGCAAATTGCAGAAGATGTGGAAAATCAACCAGGTGCATTACCCCTGTTGCAATATGCGCTTTCTGAGTTGTGGCGAAAATTCTGCGAACAGGATTCCCCCTCTGGACAACCGCTTTTGGCTTGGAAAGACTATGAGGAGATTGGCGGAGTCAAAGGCGCGTTGGATAACCGAGCGACTATTCTATACCGGAGTTTTATTCCAGAGAATCAAGCTTTTGTGCGCCGCCTGTTCATGAAATTGGTGAAGTTAGGCGATGATAATGAGATAACGCGCCGCCGTGCCACTGGGGATGAAGTGAGAACGATCGCAGATTCCCCCGAACAACTGAAACAAGTAGTACGACTGCTAGCAGATCAACAGCAACGCCTGATCATTACCGATGAAAACACTATAGAAGTTGCCCATGAAGCCCTATTATCGGAGTGGAAGTTACTACGGAGTTGGATTGAAGAAGACCGCGACAATATTCGCCTCAATCAAAGTCTAGAGGATGACTGCCGCGAATGGCTTGAAAGGTTTCAAAAATCCGATAACGCGCTGCTAACAGGTGCGCGTCTGGCAGCAATTGAAGAGTGGATGAATAATACTCAAACTCAACTTCCTCCCCTAGAAGCGGAGTTTTTGAAGAAGAGCGTGGAGAGACGCGATCGCGAACTCCAAGAAAAAATAGAAGCAGCAAAACGTGAAGCCGAAGCTGAAGCTAGAGCCGAAGCCGAAAAGGCTAAGGCAGCCGAAGCTGAAGCTAAAGCAGAAGCGGCAAAAGCCAAGGCAGCCGAAACTATAGCTTTAGCTGACATAGAAAAATCGCTGGCAGCAAAAGATAAAGCTGAAGCCGAAGCTAGAGCGGCTGACGCTAGAGCTAAAGTTCAAAAACAACGAACTAGGTTTGCGATCACAGGCGGAATCCTTGCAGCCTTCACCCTTGGATTTGGACTACTGGCACAACAACTCGAAGCACAGAAGAAACAACGCGAAGCGATCGCTGTTGGAGCTTTAATTTCACAATCAGAGCAACTTTTCACTAATGGAAATCAACTTGAAGCACTGATATCAAGTGTACAAGCAATTCACCAATTGAAACAAATGAATCAAGGAGATACTGACTCACTAAATCGACTTAAAATAGTGGTTGATAGCGTACAGGAACGCAATCGAATAGAAGGACATACAATGGCTGTTAACGGTGTAAGTTTCAGCCCTAAAGAGGAAATTATTGCTTCTGCAAGTTCAGATAAAACGGTAAAACTTTGGAAAGCAGATGGTACTCAAATAAAAACCCATAATTCCATGAAACACGATAATGAAGTTTGGATGGTAAACTTTAGTCCTAGTGGCAAATATATCGCCTCAGCCAGCGCTGATAAAACAATAAAAGTTTGGAAGAAAGATGGCACTTTAATTACTACACTTAAAGGTCATAGTAGTGATGTAAATTTTGTAGCTTTTAGTTATAAAGATAAATCGCTTGTTTCCGCTAGTAGTGATAAAAGTGTAAGAATTTGGGAGTTAGATTTTCAATCACCAAAATTAGTGACTAAAAAACCAAAAATCCTTACAAACCATAAGTTTATAGTGCGAACAGCAGATTTCAGCCCTGACGGTCAGCTTATTGCCTCTGCAAGTGATGATGGGACGATCAATATTTGGAAAGTAGATGGCACGTTATTAACGACTTTCGTAGGACATAAATTTTCAGTAAGGTACGCAAGTTTTGGCTATGATAATAAAAGCCTTGTCTCAGTTAGTGATGATAATACGATAAGAATTTGGAGATGGACAACAAATCCTAAAAATTGGAGTGTAAAGATTTTAACAAATAAAAGTAATAGAGGATTTACGGTTAAGTACAGTCCTAATGGAAAAATAATTGCTGCTACAAGTGCTGATGGAACAATCCAATTGTGGAATGCAGATACCGGAGATTTACTAATTCCTCTCAAACGACACAAAGATGTAGTTTATGATTTAAGCTTTAGTTTTGACAGTAAAGTAATTGTTAGTGCTAGCCGTGATACAACTATAAGAACATGGAATTTGAATCATTGGGATAGTAGCTCGACAGCAGATAGTTCCGTTCTAATAACACAAAGCTGTAACAAAATTTTCGAGTATTTAAGAACCAACTCTAATGCTAAAAATAAATATAAAGACATTTATAAGTTGTGTGGTAAAACAAAAAATCTAAGATAGATATTAATTGCTAAACCGAAATTTAAACCTTAAAATATATTAAGAATTTAACTTTATAATAAATTAAGTTTTATAGTTGACGTAGCATTAAAGTAGAGAATTTGTTTATGGACGCTTTAGAATTATCTTTGGAAATTCTTAAATTGGCTAAACCTAATGAAAATAATGAGTCTTTTAATAATTTAGGTAATAGTGAAAAAACTAGCCAGATAGTTGCTTCTTTCCAAGATATTTACAAAAAAGTTTCAGGAATGGAGATTCAGGCAAATCCTGGAGGAGGTACTGGAGGTAGTGGAGGAAAAGGCAAAGCAACTTTAGAAATCTTGAAGATGGTTGCAGCTAATAATAGCTTTAATAATCTAGATTTTTCAGAAAGAAGTAAAAAAATAATTGAATCTTTTCAGGAAATCTACACACAAATCTCAGAAGTAGCGCTCGAAGCCAATTCTCTGCCACTAGATAAATTTGACGAGCCAAGTAACCTTGGGGATGTGACTGTTGACGCGTCACCAGGTAATCCTGGAGGTGGGACTGGAGGTACTGGTGGCAAGAAAAAGAAACATAGCTAAAATTTAAAATCCCAGGAAATAAGCAACGTTGCAGTTAGCAAGTAAGTAATGACTGAGCAGTATTCTTGTAAATAAGTGCATTAAGACAAGAAATTGCTAGATATTGCGATCGCACTCTCTACCCAATCAAGAGCGCGATCGCTCTTTTAGTCTATCCCTCTGGGTGGAGAGGACAGCCCGAAAAGATATTGATATCCTTGGAAGTGAATGGCTGAAACTCAAGAGCGATCGCGCTAAAAAGACAAAAGCGAAACGAGCGGCTGTTCAATTGGTTTAAACATATAAAAACTAAACTTTCAGATTTCTTTATAAATATTTAAACTTTAGAAAATTATCTACTTTAGTTTGGAGGTAAAATGAGTATTTCTTGCAGTAGTTCGCTCGGATGGTAGAGGGACATTTGTATCCTATGCCCCTAAACTAGAACCGTCAGATGATATAGTTATCCTCTTATGTTGTCCTGTCAGCACCCCCTTCTTCGTGTTCTTGTTGTTGATGACCACGAGCTAACTCGTTTTAGCCTGAAATTAGCATTCCAGAGTCAGGCAAACATCGAGTTAGTTGGATTGGCTACTAACGGTCAAGAAGCCGTTGAGATGGTCGAGCGTCACCACCCTGATGTGATTATTCTCGATCTACAAATGCCAGTTTTAGACGGTTTGAGCGCATCTACCCAGATCAAGCACATCGATCCGCACGCTCAGATTATTGCCTATTCCTCAGTCGAAGACCCGCAGATTGAGGTGATGAGCCAAACTGCCAGAATTGATGCTTTCTGTAAAAAAGACACCGCTACTCAAGAGCTGATTGCTCTAGTCAAGCAGCTTGGGCAGCGGGCAGTCAGTCATTAGAAAGGGGCGCAAGTAGCGATCGGTGTCCTTGCCGTAGCCTCTTGGCTAGAGTTCAGCTCGGCAAGGCGTTAGTTTCTAGTTGGCATCTGCCTCTGGGAAGGTGCGCCGAAATTCATCAATCAGGTCATCAATTTCTTCGAGTGCCTGATTAACATCAATTCGTAGAGTTCCCAGGTTTGGTTCCTCCAGAAGCCTTACCAGTGACTCACGCTTGAGTTCAATCTGGCTAATCCATTGCTTGAGTGTTTGTGGGTCCATTGTTTGCTTCCTCTGTCGATTATTTATTTACAATAATTAATCCTAGCGAAGGAAAGGAGGACGTTTCGGATCGGTAGGCTTATTTTTAATCACTTCAGAAATAAACCGCTTCAGCGCCTTCTCTCGATTTTTCATAAAAGCCGACCAAAATCCTGGTTGAAACTCATCCATTGTTTTGGCTAAAGCCCAAACATCTACAGCCAAGATGTTATAAAGCGTTTCATCTTCCTGCTTCAGCGTTTTGAGTTGATCCAGGATGGCTTTACTCTTTTTTGTAGCCCCGGAATTGTCTTCTTGAATCATTTTATTATCTCGGTTATGAATTGATGGCGGCGGACAACAGCGACTTATTTTGATAATAGGGGTTCCTTTTGTAAACGCCCTGAGTTATGAATTACCGTTGGTTGATGGGCTACTTTACAGACTCTGCACTCATTCGTCAAGGGCTATCAAATTAGCGAGACTTCTTCAGCTTTGGGCTTCCCAATCGCTATCCAAAGCAAAGCACGTAGTTTTAACAAAAATTTCACCCATACTAGAGATGTTACCCAGTGCCAAGGATAATAAAGCTGAAGAGATTGTCAATTGGGTATCTTAATTAAAATGTTACGTCAAACTTCTTTGGGAACGTTGGGTTTAAGTGTCGGTGGCGTTTTATTTCTGGCGGGACTGGTCGCTTACGTTACCGACAACCCAACGCTGAATTTAGCCGGATTCTTTTATGGGGTTCCTCTGTTGCTGGGAGGACTTGCCCTCAAAGCCTCAGAACTTACGCCCGTACCATTCAGCAAACCGACTTCCAAGGACATACTGGCACTCCGAGAACAGCAAGCAACTGCAACTCAAAACCAAATTCGTCTAGATGTCACCCGCTATCGCTACGGTCAAGATGCTCATCTCGATAGCTCTTTGAGCAGCTTGGGGCTGAGTCCAACCGATGAAGAAAGACCTGTGCTAACAGGATTACACGAAACTGCGATCGATGGGGCTTACGCTTTGGTGTTGGAATTTGAGTCGCCGCTCTTCCCTCTAGAGGTTTGGCAACAGAAGCGGGAGAAAATAGAAGGGTTTTTTGGCCCTGGTGTGCGCGTAACTGTGACTCAACCAGCTGAACAACGTGTTGATGTGGCGCTAATTGCTACACCCTAAACGTAGGGGCGGAGGAACTCCGCTCTTATTTTTCTAAACGCACGACATACCACTGTAAAAATTGTCCTGGCCCCATATCTAATTCGCAGGACGTTTCTAGCAGGTATTCAGCTTGAGCTTCTACTGAAGGAAATTTTTGCAAATCTGGCGGTAGGTTATCTTGACGAGTTGCCAAAATTGCCTTCAGTTTTTCTAACATTTCTGCGGGAGTGAGGAACTGCTCTGGTTGGTTGGGTTCCAGAACAACGAAGGCATCTTGTCGATACATCAAGGAATCTGGCATTTTGAGTTTTTTCCCAAAGAAGGCATCTTGCACAAGTGTATCGTCCTTGACGATAGCTAAAAAGATGACATTGTCCAATTAGGAGATGGTTTTTTCTAGAGGCAACTTACTGAGGGATTGTCTCTAAAATAAATAGTTTTTCAAGGTGCAACGCCAAAAAAATAGCCGCTGAGTGGAGGGTAGGATTCTACTGAAGACCA
>NZ_JAMPJZ010000059.1:0-33462 GCF_039961835.1 Trichocoleus sp. ST-U1 | reverse complement strand
TGCGGCTAGGGCAGCAAGCGACGATTAACAGCGAGGGCAATGCTTTTGCCGATGAACTCAAAGGAACGGTCAATCAGATTGGCTTGCAAATTGGGAAAAAAGATATTTTAAATACCGATCCAGCCGCAGATGTAGATGCCAGAGTGGTGGAAGTAAAAATTCGCTTAAATGCAGAGTCCAGCCGCCGCGTTGCCGGTTTAACTAACTCTAAAGTTACCGTCAAAATTCATATTTAGCTATTTTTGCTAATGGCTTTTGAACAATTAGCCATTAGCCCCTTGCCAACAAGTTTTGTAGAATCATGCCAAAAATTCCTCTAGCCTGGTTACAGCTTACCCGTGAAAAAATGCGGCTGCTGGTGGCACTTGCCGGTATTGGTTTTGCTGACATTTTGATGTTTGTGCAGTTAGGGTTTCGCGATGCCCTTTTTCAAAGCTCCGTAAGCTTGCATGAAAATATGCAGGGGGACGTTTTTTTGGTCAGTTCCCAGTCCACGGCTTTGATTGCCATGAAAAGTTTCCCACAGCGGCGACTGTATCAAGCTCTCAGCTTTGACGGAGTAGAATCGGTCAGTCCAGTATATCTTGGCTTTGGCTTGTGGAAAAATCCAGAAAATCGCCGCACTCGCCAATTGATGGTAATTGGATTTAATCCCGCAGCAGAAATTCTAAATTTACCCGAAGTTAAAAATAACCGAGATAAAATTAAACTTCCAGATGTTGTTTTATTTGATGAAGCGTCTCGTCCAGAATTTGGGGCAGTTGGTGATTGGTTTAAGCAGGGAAAAACTGTTGAAACAGAAGTAGAAAGCCGTCGCGTCCAAGTACAAGGCTTATTCACGCTAGGCGCATCATTTGGAGCCGATGGTAATTTGATAACGAGCGATTTGAACTTTTTTCGGATGTTCCCTAGACGACAGAGAGGATTGATTGATATTGGAGTGGTTAATTTAGAAGCCGGTGCGGATGTAAGTCAAGTTATTCAAAATATGAAGGAGTCCTTTAATTTAAAGAAGAATGATGCGAAATGCCAAGACTTAAAAAATATGGATAAAGATTGTACAGATGTACAAATTTTGTCCCATGAAGAATTTATTGAGTTTGAAAAGACATATTGGCAAACCAGTACATCAATTGGATTCATTTTTGGTTTAGGAACCTTAATGGGATTTGTTGTTGGTACAGTTATTGTCTACCAAATCCTATACACTGATGTTGCCGATCATCTAGCTGAATATGCTACGTTAAAAGCGATAGGCTATACGGATTTATACTTACTAATTGTTGTTTTTCAGGAAGCTTTAATTTTATCAGTTTTAGGTTATATTCCTGGCTTTTCGTTAGCGTCAGGGCTTTATATTTTTATAAAAGGGGGTACAAATTTACCGATTGCAATGACTGTTGTTCGAGCAACCGTAGTGTTGCTTTTAACTATTTTTATGTGCTTGATTTCAGGTGCGATCGCAGTCCGTAAGCTCCGAGCTGCCGACCCCGCTGATATTTTTTAAATGGTATTTTTTAACATAGCTAGTTGCTAATTTTAATGAAATTGAAAAATTATGCTGCAAGAACCGATTGTTGCAATTAAAAATCTCAATTATTACTTTGGCAAAGGTTCGCTCAGGAAACAGATTTTATTTGATATAAATCTGGAAATGCAACCGGGAGAAATTACAATCATGACTGGGCCATCAGGGTCAGGAAAAACCACATTATTGACTTTAATGGGCAGTTTAAGGTCTCCTCAAGAAGGTAGCCTGAAAGTATTAGGACAAGAACTAATTGGAGCTTCTAAAAGCCAAATGGTGCAGGTACGGCGGCACATAGGCTATATTTTTCAAGCTCACAATTTGCTGAAGTGCCTAACAGCGCGACAGAATGTACAAATGTCGGTGGAACTGCATCGGCATATTCCGTCACAGGAAGCTGCAACCAGGTCAGCCGCGATGTTGGAAGCGGTGGGGTTAGGCGATCGCATAAATTACTACCCGGAGAATCTTTCTGGGGGACAAAAACAACGGGTAGCGATCGCGCGTGCTTTAGTGAGTCATCCTAAATTAGTATTAGCTGACGAACCTACTGCTGCTTTAGATAGTAAGTCCGGTCGCGATGTTGTTGAGCTGATGCAGCGATTGGCAAAGGAACAAGGATGTACGATTTTGATGGTAACTCACGACAATCGTATTTTAGATGTTGCTGACCGAATTATTCACATGGAAGATGGGCGTCTAGTCCGCGATACAGTTATTTCCGAAAAAACGCCTGCTTAAGTCAGATTTCTGAGTGAAAAATCCGATTGAAGTGGGTTGATTTCTCTTTATACACTACATAGTTTTTGGCGAATGGCTCATTCTACAAAAGGCAATCTTTTCATTTGCCATCTACACTTCAAGAAAGCCTTTTGTTTAGAGATGATTGTAACTAAGCTCATATCTTGCATCAAGATGTCAGAATAGAATGCTGGGACGATTGCATTCCAAATTTAAAAGCGCGGACTAACCGAAAACAAGGGTTTTGTAACCTGCTCTCGGCAGGTTTCGTTTGCGTGCTTCCTATCGCTGTGCGGTTTCAACTGCCCGGAGCAAGATGTCACTAAAGAATAACTAAGCAGAATCCACCCTGGTTGCTGATGGAAAAAAACTTATTTCTCAACATCCTAGCGCTTCGTGCGAATAGTGACATTGCCACCTTCACTTAATTGTTCTAGCACCAATAAAGGTGTCGGTTTGGCTTTTTGATCCCATTGTAGTTTTGCAAGACGACCCTGAATTGTGGGTTGCCAAGTATCGTGGTCTTCCGCTGGACTGAGGAATGTTTCAATACAATCAATAATTTGGCTAATCGTAGCAGAAGTCGCTTGGGTAGGTAATTTCATTAACTTGATTTGAATGCGGAAAAGCACCCGCTTAGAGCGCTTCGTACCCTCTCCCGTCTCATAAATGACATCAAAAATCTCATCAACTTGGCGTCCCGCTGTACTGGCAATGCCCACTGAGGCTTGTGATGCTTGGGTAGGACGCAGGGCGATAGTGATTAAGTCTTTTACTCTGACTTTGATTTGATTAACAATGGCAAAGTGAAATACCTCTTCATCCATTCGCATTCTGAGGTAATCCAGGTTGAATTCGCGTGAGTTAACCAAGTCAGGATTGCTTTCCATTCTATGAATAGAGTCAAGCGCCAACTTTAACTTTTTCTGGAGGTCTTTGACTTTAAAATCCTGGATCTTGGCTTTCTTTGCCATCTCATCCTTTTTAACCTTGACAAATACTGCTCCAGCAATGAGAAGTAACAGCAGTCCTCCGGAAGTGTACATCCAGATGGGCGCAGGTTGAGCGTTGGCGGCTGCGGCTGCTGGTTGGGCGGTTTGAGTTTTTTTGGCAGGGGCTTTAGGTTGAGCCTTCTTGGCAGGGGTTTGAGCCAATCGCAAGTCTACAATAAGGAACGGAGTGGACATAGTCGCTAGCCTAAAAAAATTCATGTCTATTTTCAGGATGCCCAAAAAAGCAGAAATTACAAAGTAAAAAGTATGAAAGATAAATAATCAAGTGTGAAATTCTGTCAAATCCTTTTTCGGAAAGCGGCTCGACTCTTAGTTTAGACCCAAATCACACTTCATTAGAGCTGACTTTAACGTGCTGTTAGCGCAACGGCGCGATCGCGCGGACTAGGCAAAACTACAGAGACTTTCATTGTTGGGTGTGAAGTGCGCTCAGGGGAGCTTTTGCAAAAATACCGATTGGCAAGACTCTCTAAAACTCTTGAAACCCTTGAAAAGTCGTAGCGATCGCCAAAACACCTTCCTCAAGGATCGGTAGTCGGAATTGTTTAGCGATCGCCAAACAGCAATCCCTGTGTTATTCAGTTGCTTCACTGGCAAGATATCAGCCAATAGGGAAAGCAGCCCCAGTCTGGGGCTGCTTTCCCTATTGGCTAAGAATGAGAGTATCTAGATTCTGCCCGATCTTATCTTTGGGCGCTGCTGCCAAGCTGATTCCAGGTTTGGATCACCTTCTCTAAAGGTGCAGGCAAACTCCCTTGATTAATCTCGGTGTAGCGAACTGTACCTTTGCGGCTGCTAAGGGTGTAGGTGATGTGATCGGCAGCACCGCTGGGTGCTGGGTAGCTTAGGTTCTTAAATTGGGCAAATTGCTGCCGTTCTAGCATTTGCTGAAACTGTCGTACCTGTTGCACAGGAATGCGGAGAACGCTACGTTCGGAGTCATTAGCATCGCCGATGCGAACCCGCATCAAGCTTCCGTCATTCAATAAAACAGTTTCGTAGGTTCTGCCAGTAAAACCGCCACTGGCAATCGCTCGAAACACCACATTTTTATCTAAGGATGGTGGTAGTTCGCTAGTCGGGATTGGCATTGGCTTGAGGATGCCAGTATCGCTTAGTTTACTTGCTGCTTGATTGAACTTAATAATGGAACCATCGCTGTTGGTGTGATAAACCAACAGTTGTAGCTTGCTTTGTACAGTTACCTGCCACCCAGGTATTGCATTAGTAAGACAACTCTCGTTAATACCGCCCAAACCCAGACAGCTATCCCAATTGTACTGTTGAGCTTGAACGATGCTGAGTTCGGTAGTGGGCACTTTGAACTGTCTGGAAGCTTCCCTTAAGACTGCATCTCGAACGGAATTCGGCAAACTCGCGAGTTGATCCACCTTCACGACAGAACCAGCTGCATTCGTGCGATAGACCAAGCGTTTTCCGCTTGCTTCTACCGTCACCTGCCACCCTTCTACTGTCGCTGGCGCACACAAAATATCAGGTGCGTAAATCCCTAGACACGCATCAGGCCAAGTCTTCTGTTCGGCCTGGACGACGCGAATCTGGTTTACCGGCAAACCCAGCTGCGTGGAGGCATCAGAAATCACAGCATTGGCAACAGATTTGGGGAAGTTTCCTGGGATGTTACTGCCAGGAGTATTCGACTTTTCTTGACGTAAAACTTGCCCTGTAGAATTGGTGCGATAGACCCAAGTTTTGTTATTGCTAGACACGACAACACGCCAACCGGGAACTAATGCTTGAGTACAAAATTCACCCGATTTCGGAAGTCCTAAACAGCCATCAGGCCAAGTTTCCTGGCTAAACTGAGTAATCTTGAGCTTTCCCGGAGCGATGCCAGTTTGACGCGACAAATCTTGACGAACAGCGTTAGCAATTCGAGGCGGTAAGCGATTAGCTTGCTTACGGTCAAGATTTTGCCCCACTTTCTGGTCTTTAACCTTAACCAGTCTGGTGATAGACTCAGAAAGTCCGGCTGGGGCAGCAAATGCGGTTTCTAACAGTGTCAGACCTGCGCCTAAAGACAAGATGCCAGTTAGAACTAAAGCGGCAAAAACCCGATCGGATTGGTGAACTGTTTTACCAGAGTTTACGGCTTTGGAGTGTTTTTTGAAAATCTGTCTCATAGAAACCTCAATAGAGTTGTTTTTGCAAGCGGAGAGCGTGTTAGGTGAGACGAGCGGCACTCCAACGCTCATCGAATGCATATAGCAGATAAAACGCTTGACGCTGCTATCGTGCGAGTTAGTTCCGCTGTTTCGTTCACCTGAATGGGTGATTTTTTACAAGTTTCAGATAGCGATTGCCAGCCAAAAAATTTAACTTCTGCAAAAACAGGTTTCTATAATCGTGTAGGCGTTTATTTATTTCAGCAAGGGAGCGATCGCGATGACTGTGTTGGTAGTCGCTACGGGAAATCCAGGCAAGCTGCGAGAGATGCAGACGTATTTAAGCGGATTTGGCTGGGAATTGACCCTGAAGCCAGAGGAACTGGAGATTGAGGAATCGGGTGACACCTTCATGGCTAACGCTTGTCTGAAGGCATCCCAGGTGGCAGAGGCGACTGGAGAGTGGGCGATCGCAGATGATTCTGGCTTGGAAGTAGACGCCTTAGAGGGCGCACCTGGTATTTATTCCGCTCGTTACGGCAAAACCGACCCCGATCGAATTGAACGCCTGTTGAATGAACTCGGCAACGAACTGAATCGGGAAGCCCAATTTGTGTGTGCGATCGCGATCGCTCGTCCCGATGGCGCGATCGCCCTGCAAGCCGAAGGAGTTTGCCGCGGCGAAATTCTCCACGCCCCTCGCGGTACGGGAGGATTCGGCTACGATCCGATTTTTTACGTTCCCAAAGAGCAAATGACCTTTGCGGAAATGACTCCTGAGTTGAAGCGTCAGTGGAGCCATCGCGGTCAAGCTTTTAAAATTCTCTTACCCCAGCTACAGACTTTAAAGACTGAGGGTTAAGTCCAGAAGTTAGAAGTCCAGTAACCAGAAATCAGAATTTTGCGATCGCCAAAAATTCTAATTTCTGATTTTTAATGACTCCTAACCTCTAACCTTGATGACTCAGTCCTCAGTCCTCAGTCCTCAGTCCTCAGTCCTCAGTCCTCAGTCCTCAGTCCTCAGTCCTGACTTAGACAGCTTCCAGATTCTTTTCCCCCGTCCGAATTCTGATGACCTGCTCTACCGGGCTGACAAAAATCTTACCATCACCGATTTCACCCGTTCGGGCAGCGGCAATGATTTTCTCAATCACCATATCAACCTGGCTGTCTTCAACAACGATCTCTACTTTAAGTTTTTGCAGAAACTCAACCGTGTACTCGGAACCGCGATAACGTTCGGTTTGGCCTTTCTGCCGCCCAAATCCTCGGACTTCAGAAACGGTCATTCCCACAATTCCCGCATTGACTAGCGCAATTTTAACTTCGTCGAGTTTAAAAGGCCGGATAATCGCTTCAACTTTTTTCAAGCTTCTAACTCCTCAGTTCGTTCTGGATTTGATCTGTACAATCAATTTGTACAACCAAAGGTACTCGTAAAGCGGCGGCTATGTTTTATCACTGCTCAAACAAAGATTTTTGTATTATATGATACATATTGCTCTTCACTCCTACCAGAGGCATCCATTGTGCCAACCCTAACTAAGGGGTTTCTCTAGATATCGCTGACTCGTTAACTAGACATCGTTGACTAGACAGTACAGTGAAGATGCGCGGGTTTGGAAATATTTTCCCCATTTGTATCAAAGCGGTTGTTCCAGGCAGATGCACCCGGTTCTTCCGACTCCTAGCAGAGTTAATCTTTCAGCCGTCAACCAGCAAGCTCAACGACTATTGTTCAAAAGCGGACGCACAATCAAAAAGCCAGTGCCAAACGCTGTCGCCACAATCAAAAAGATGACGATGATTAACCACCAGCCACTCACATCTGCGGAACGCTCTGGCTGAGTTGGGCGACGATACCGACCTTCTTCTTGTTCGATTACCAAGCTTTCTGAAAAATCAGGTAATGGTGCTGGTTCCGCTTTGGGAGGGGAAGGAGGTAGAACTTCCACTGGCGGAGCGATCGCAGCCGAACGAGGAGGACGAGGAGGCTGCGGAGGACGCCGCTTAGGTGTTGCGTTTGATCCAGTCCGAATTTCCGGTTCAATGGAGGGAGGGGGAACTTCAACTCGACTCCCGGAGGGAAACGAAGTGACTACCTGTTGTGCGTGCAAAGCTGACTGAACAACTTTTTCGATTTCTTGGCGCAGCTGTTGATTTTCTTTGGCTAACTGCTGATTTTGGGAATTCAGCGAGTCCAGCATCGCTTGCGCTGTTTGTAACTCTGCTGAGAGTTCTTTGTAAACCGAAATTGGCACTGAGGGACGGTAGGTATTCATTGGGCTTTGGGGAGTCTGCTCAGAAATATAAGCATTTTGCATTGGCGAGCGGGTCGAGGGATTAGACATCATGGATTTAGTTTAAGTTTGGTAAGGCAACAATAATGGAAAGTGAGGCGACTCTGACAGCCATTTTTTAACAAATTTGCTATTTAATCAACTAGGAATGTGCCCCAATCGATCTTTACGGTGTCATTGCTATAACCTTTGTATTCTCCGATTGTTTTAATTCTCCGATTGTAGGAGGGGAAAAAAGTGTCCCACTGGCCCTTGACCCTGACCAATGGCTAAAGCGTATTTTAGAGCAGTGGTGACATAATCTTTGGCTTTTTGAACCGCAGACCACCGATCTTTGCCCAAGGCTAGATTAGCCGTGATCGCGCTACTGAGCGTACACCCTGTGCCGTGAGTATTGGTCGTCTCTACGGTTGCGGTTTTCAAGGTTTCCAGATGGTGCCCATCGAACCAGATATCGATGCCGCGTAGATTCCCCTCCATCCCCCCTCCTTTCACTAATACAGCCGCACCACCTCCCAAATGATAAATCCGTTGGGCAGCAGAGCGCATATCATCCAAGGTATGAATCGGCAATCCGCTCAGTAATTGAGCTTCGTAGCGGTTGGGGGTCACAATCGCTGCTTTGGGGATTAAGACATCCCGCAACGTTGCCACAGCGTCATTGTCAATCAGCTGGGCACCCGTGCGCGATACCATCACGGGATCGACGACTAATTTGTCCAGTTTGAAAGCTTCCACAGCTTGCGCTACAGCCGCAATAATCTCCCCATTCAGCAACATCCCCGTTTTCGCTGCTTGGACGCCAATATCCGTCACCACAGCCTCAATCTGGGCGACAATTGCTGCTGTCGGTAAAGCATCCACCCGCGTCACTCCCAGCGTATTCTGCGCTGTCACGCAAGTAATAGCACTGGTGCCGTGAACGCAGTGAAAGGCAAATGTCCGTAAATCGGCCTGAATGCCAGCACCGCCGCCGCTATCAGAACCGGCAATTGTGAGAGCAACAGGTACGCTTGAAGGGTTTTTAACGGTCATAGGAATGAGGAATGGATAAGAGAAATGGGTAATTAGTTAATACCCGCAAATTAAGGACTACTAACAATTACTTTTACTCTAAATTTTGATGAAACCAATTCCAATCTAAATTGAATTGAATGATTAAATTTTACAAATTGCTGCAAATCGAGTGCTGCTCAATTTACAATTTGCCGATGAGTCGGCAAATTATTGCAATGCTGCCCTTGAGAAGCGAGTAGAACTGAGTTATGTGCCTAAAGACCTAATTAGAGGAAATATACGATGAGCCGCACTAATTTCCAGTTTAGGAGGGGAAATCCGTGCGGCGTGAGAGCATGGATGTAGCGATCGCTCCCGTAATCAGTCAAGTCTTCCCACTTTTGGGACAGGTAATCATTGAATTCGGAACTTCTACCGAATTCAATCGGCTTCGTGGAAGTTTAGAAGAATTTCGCACCCTGCTAACTAAGGCTGGATTGCCCACGCATCAATTAAAAATTAAAAAGGAAATGTTCCATTTTTAATTTTTAATTCTTCTAGCGTTGCGGACGCCGTCTTTGGAGAAATTCCGGAATATCCAATCCTCCACCTTGTTGTTGAGGTTTAGGCTCAAACGTGGGGGTAGAAGGAGGAACGGGTGACGGTGCAATGGGTCGCTGTGGCTGTCTGGAAGTGCGTGCCTCCCTCGCCGCCGGTGTAGACTGAGTTTCCCCGCTAAATCCAGTCGCAATGACGGTAATTCTTACCTCACCTTGCATCCGGTCATCGATCACTGCCCCGAAAATGATATTCGCATTCGGATCGACCACTTCATAGATTGTTTCGGCTGCGGCATTCACTTCGTGCAGCGTCAGGTCGCTACCGCCGGTAATGTTAAAGACAACCCCTCTGGCTCCTTCAATCGAAGACTCTAGCAACGGTGAGGAAATTGCGGCGACGGCGGCTTCTCTGGCTCTCGATTTCCCAGAACCCACGCCAATCCCCATCATTGCCGATCCCGCATCTGCCATCACGGCTCGGACATCAGCAAAGTCCACATTGACCAGTCCGGGAATCGTAATAATATCCGATATCCCTTGCACACCTTGACGCAGGATATCATCGGCGACGCGAAAGGCATCTTGAACGGGCATGGTTTCTGGAATCACTGCCAGCAGCTTATCGTTAGGGATGACGATGAGCGTATCTACCCGACCCTGCAAAGCGGCAATGCCTTCATCTGCCTGAGAAGTGCGACGGCGTCCCTCAAAGGTGAAAGGACGAGTGACAACACCCACCGTTAAGGCTCCCATTTCTTTGGCAACTTCTGCCACAATCGGGGCTGCACCCGTACCCGTACCGCCTCCCATCCCAGCGGTAATAAATACGAGATCGGTATTTTCTAAGGCATGAGCGATCTCGTCGCGCGATTCTTCCGCTGCCTTTTGACCAATGGCAGGATTACCTCCAGCACCTAAACCTCGCGTTAACTTCTGTCCCATTTGCAAGCGTTTAGCAGCCGAGGAGTGAGACAGCGATTGGGCATCAGTATTGATTGACCAAAACTCTACGCCACTGACATCACTGGCAATCATGCGGTTCACCGCATTGCCCCCACCCCCACCAACACCAATGACTTTAATTTTGGCGACGCTACCTAGCACGATGTTGTCACTCCTAGATTCTTCCCTGGGTGTTCCGTTAGCATCGTGATTATGGCCTAAATGTAACACGGTGTTATTAAAAGGATTCGCGCCGTCCACTGCGGGTGAACGACCTGCGTTCCCTGAGGGATTTGAGTTTTGGTGGGCAAGCCCTGGTTTACTATTGAGCGTCATTGCAATAGAAAGGGTCAATAAACAACTTTTTAGTTTAGGTAGCGATATGAGTCAACTATAGGGTAAGTTGACCCTTAAAACCAATGAGAGTCATAGTGCATTGACGTTCTTGAAGAGGTCTGGAGTCAACTGTCTGAAGGCTGATCCTACTAAAAGATGAAGGATATTCGTAAAGTAGATGCGCTCTTGGCAGGATGAAGAATGAATTTAGCTCACAAGACGCTTTCTGTCTAAAGCCAGAACTCGCGTTCCCTCCAAGCTTATAAGGTTTTGGTTTTTTTGGGAGGGTTGCCATTTTTCATTTGAATTGCTGGGGAATCGGGGTTTTTGAGGTCAATATAGGCAATTTCGCTGGTTGAAAAATGTGCTGGCAAATCTCGCATTCGATCGAGGACGGTGAGCTGATAGGCAAACCGAGAAGTGTAAGCACCACAATGTACCCATCCTTGCTCGGTTTTCAGAATTAAATTGGCTGGGTTTTGCCAATCAATTTCAAATACTTTGACCGGACTGCGGCTAACGGCTTGGTAAAGTGCCGACCAGTAGGGGCGATATTCATCCCGATAGCCAATGATTTTTAAGGTCGGCAAGGGAATGGTGCGCTCTAGTTCGGTGTAGCTTTCTAAGGGCATCCAGACGCCTTGTTCGTCCAACAATCCCAATACCGGCTGCGATCGCGTTTTGCGATTTGAGGAGGTTTGGCTGGAAGCAGGAGTCTGGCGCGTGCGCGTGCGGAGGGCGATCGCGACTGGCTGTCGTTCCGTAACTTGTACGGTGAGTCCTGGCGGCAACATTTGCCGGGTAACGGTAGCTTCCTTGATAGCAGGTTGTAATTCCAACTTATCGGCGATGATTTGCGGCTGTAGCCGCAGCAAATACTGAGGGTAAGATAGGGGCAGCAGCGACCGAATCGCTTGGATTGAAAGCGTTTTATTGCCCTCAATCGCAATTTGATCGGGTTTGCGGATCACCCAAGCGGGTAAAGTTGTCACCCAAACTAAACTGCCTGCTAAACCGGCGACGAAGATCGCTCGCCACATCGCTTGAAAAGATTTTATCCGTCGTTGGCGACGTAGTTTTTGACGCCGTTGGCTCAATTCGGTTTGTGATACTGATGCGATGCTTGTCATCCTAACTTCTCAATCGGGAGTTTGTGGTGCTTGAGGTAGACTGCACTCAACACAGCTTGATGGTGGTTCGCCGTAAGTTTAGGCGCGTCCTTCTTTAACTTAAACAGAGCGCTTGGGAGTTCCGACTATCCCCTCCTGACGGGGCTATCGCCCTATGCTCGCCAATCCGCTGACCGGGGAGAAAGTCACGATCGGTTCCCTCGGCAATTTCATCTAACAGGACGTTAACAGAATCTCTTTCTCTTTTCAGTACGGCTCATCAGGAACTGTAGCGGGAAATTCTAACGTCTAAATATTAACGTGACCGGGTCATTATGAACTCTGTTTAGACTACGGAAAAAGAATTTAAAATTGGGGATCGCTCTTCGCCGCCAAAATCTGGGCTTTTTCCATCGCTTTTTGGATCACTCGGCACGATTCGGCGAGGCAATCATCGCAATTCGACCTGAATCGAAGCGCATCTGAGAACCAAGCTGAGAGCGATCGCGTTATAGCCGCAAAGTAGCCGGTGGTTATACGACTCAGGGCGAAGCATTCCTCTCAAATCCCCTCAACTCTACCAGGATGTATCTATCTCAGTGCAAGAGGGGTGCGCCCCTCCAGTCCGACTAGGGTCGCTTTAACGGAAGCTGTCTAGCAGTACAAAAATCAGTACAGGGATTGATCTGCATACTCAAGAGGTCGGCATGAAATTGGATTTGGAGAGATTCTATAAGGCTTGTAACCCTGCGAAGACGCTCATCTTCTCTAGGGCGGAAGATCGTCCCTACTATATCGATTTCTCAGCGGTGCGAGGTGGCAAAATTATTGAGGCGGTGGGGCGAACCATTGCCCGGATTTCACCCGACGATCCCACCAGTCAGCTATTTACCGGACACATCGGCTGTGGGAAGTCTACAGAGCTATTTCGCTTGAAAGCCGAGTTAGAACGGCAGCAATTTCATGTGGTTTATTTCGAGTCCAGTCAAGAATTAGACATGGCGAATATCGATATCAGCGATATTTTGCTGGCGATCGCGCGTCAAGTCAGTGAAAGCCTGGAAGAAATTCAGATTCGGCTCAAACCGAGTTACTTTTCCAATCTCTTCAACGAGATCAAAGACATCTTGCAGACTCCGATTGATGTCTCCGCTGAAGCCCAATTGTCTGTGGGGATTGGCAAAATTACCGCCAAAACTAAAGATAGCCCTAAGCTGCGGGATCAGTTGCGGCAGTACCTAGAACCCCGCACCGAAGGCTTTTTAAAAGCGATCAATGAAGAAATCCTGAAACGGGCGAACGAAGAACTGAAGCGACGCGGTCAAAAAGGCTTGGTGGTGATTATCGATAACCTGGATCGGGTCGATCCTCGACCGATGCCTTCGGGAGGTACCCTGCCAGAATATCTGTTTATCGACCGGGGGGCACAGTTACGCCGCTTGAGTTGCCATGTCGTTTACACGATCCCCTTGTCCTTAATTTTCTCCAACGATTACGAAGCTTTGAAGAATCGTTTGGGGGGTGGGGTGGCTCCCAAAGTGTTGCCAATGGTGCCGGTGCGGAACCGCGATGGTCGGGATTGCGAGGCAGGAATGACGTTGCTGCGAAAGATGGTGATGGTACGAGCCTTCCCAGAAGCGAACGAACAGCAGCACCTAGAGCTATTGACCAAGGTTTTTGATGCTTCTGAAACGCTGGATCGGTTGTGCCGGGTCAGTGGCGGTCATGTGCGGAACTTACTGGGATTGCTTTACAGCTGTCTTCAGCAAGAAGATCCCCCCTTCTCCCGCGCTTGTTTGGAGAATGTGATTAAAGAATACCGCGATGATTTGGCGCTGGCGATTGACGAAGAGGAGTGGGACTTATTGTTTCGGGTGGTGCAGCAGCAAAATGTGAAGGGCGATAAAGAATATCAGACGCTGCTCAGAAGTATGTTTGTCTTTGAATATCGGGATGAGAATGGGCGCTGGTTTGGGCTGAATCCGGCTTTGATGGAGACGCCAAAATTTAAGTCTTTAGTGGCTCTTCACCCCTTAGAAGCGTGATGTATCTTGGATTGGGTCAGGATCGCGCTCCGATTGTTTTGCGTAGGGGCATGGCAGGGGCATTGCAGTGTCATGCCCCTACAGAACGTGAATGCGTGAATGAGTGTAAGTTGCTTTAATCCACGTTCCTTATCGGAGAGATCGACTTAATCTGGGTACAGAAGAGGCGATCGCTTCCGATCCTGGATTTCCAGTAGGGGCACAGCAGTACCGTGCCCCTACTCGACATCGTTATTAGATGCAGCCTGTCTGGATTCCCAGCGCGGTAAACTGTTTAAACTAGCTAGTCCAGCCTCTGAATCATTAAAAGACAGTGTTCTATGAGTACATTTTTATTGGAAGTTGGTACAGAAGAATTACCTGCAAGCTTTGTGAATGATGCGATCGCGCAATGGCGATCGCGCATTCCTGCCAGTCTTACCGAAAATAGCTTGGCTCACGAGGCGATTGAAGTTTATGCCACACCCAGACGCCTCGCGGTGCTGATTAAAGGATTGCCGACTCAGCAACCGGATCGAGAAGAAGAAGTCAAAGGGCCACCCGCGCAGGCGGCGTTTAAAGATGGGCAACCCACGAAAGCAGCAGAAGGGTTTGCGCGAAAGCTCGGTGTAGAACTCAACGCTTTAGAAATTCGCCCCACCGACAAAGGTGATTTTGTCTTTGTCCGGCAAACTATCCCCGGACGTCCAACTGCTGAAATTCTCACTCAGTTGGTTTCCCAGTGGATTTTTGGATTAGAAGGCAAGCGGTTGATGCGGTGGGGCGATGGGGACATCAAGTTTCCGCGACCGATTGAGTGGTTGGTGGCTTTATTAAATGATGCCGTACTGCCGATAGAGTTAGTCAATGGTTCCGAGACAATTAAGAGCGATCGCATTACACGCGCTCATCGGGTTTTGCATCCCGAATCTGTGACGATTTCTCAGGCAGATGATTATGTCGATTGTTTGCGTTCTGCTTCGGTGGAAGTGAATCCAGAATCGCGTCAAACCAAAATTCAACAGCAAGTCCAGGCTGCGGCTCAAAAGATGGATGGCTACACCGAAATCTATCCGGATTTGCTGCAAGAGGTCACTCATTTAGTAGAGTTTCCCACAGCAGTTGTCGGAAAATTTGATTCTGAGTTCTTGAGCCTCCCAACTGAAGTGATTACCACAGTGATGGTAACTCACCAGCGTTATTTCCCAGTTTTTAAAACTGAAAAATCTAAAGAATTACTTCCCTATTTCATCACAATCTCTAATGGCGACCCGGCGAAGTCAGACATTATCGCTGAAGGAAATGCACGAGTAATTCGGGCACGATTAGCGGATGGTCAGTATTTTTATAAAGCTGACTTATCTCAGCCTTTAGAAGATTATTTACCTCAACTGGAAAAAGTCACCTTTCAAGAAGATTTAGGGTCGGTCCGGCAAAAAGTAGAGCGTCTGGTTAAAATTGCGGGTCATATTACTGAGCAACTGCAATTAGAAGCAGATGAAAAGAAGCACATTGAACGAGCGACTTTACTCTGTAAAGCGGATCTCGTGACTCAAATGGTGGGAGAATTCCCCGAATTGCAAGGCATTATGGGGCAGAAATATGCCTTAGCAAGTAACGAATCGGAGGCGGTTGCCACCGCAATTTTTGAGCATTATTTGCCGCGAGGGGCAGGAGATTCTTTACCCCAAACGATAACCGGGCAAGTTGTCGCTTTGGCAGATAGGCTGGATACTTTGGTCAGTATCTTTGGGCTGGGAATGCTGCCCACAGGTTCTTCCGATCCCTTTGCTTTACGCCGTGCAGCGAATGCAGTAGTCAATATCACATGGGCAGCAGATTTACCGATTAATTTGCATCAATTGCTGCAACAAATTGTTGCAGATTTTGTTGGCAAATATACCAAGATAATCCCTCTTGGGGCAAATGTTTCTAAGGATTTGCAGCAAAAGATTCTACAAAACATTCAACAAAAAAATGATGATTCTGTTGACAAATATTTCAAGACAAAATCAGAGGAATTAGTGCGGCAATTGCAGGAATTTTTCTTGCAACGCATCCGCAATCTCCTACAAGATGAGCGAAATACTGATTATGACTTGGTGAATGCAGTTCTGGGAGACAACGATCCGGAATATACAGAACGAGCGTTAAAAGACTTATTGGATGTCCGCGATCGCGCTTTATTCCTCCAGACAATTCGCAATAATGGCAAGCTGAATGAAATCTACGAAACGGTCAACCGTTCGACTCGTTTAGCAGCCCAAGGCGATTTAGATAAAGCTCAGTTACAACCAGAAACGGTGGTGCGTCCAGAACTATTCCAGAAAGCATCAGAGCAAGCTTTTTATGATGCTTTAGTGCAGATAGTTCCGCAAACTCAAGCATCTCAAGAACAGCGAAATTATCAGCTATTAGTGGATGGTTTGGCGCAGATTGCTCCGACTGTTAGCACTTTCTTTGATGGTGCTGAAAGTGTTTTGGTGATGGATGCCGATCCCAATATCAAGCGCAATCGATTGAATATCCTGGGTTTACTCCGTAATCATGCTCGCGTGTTGGCTGATTTTGGAGCGATAGTGAAGAGTTAGTCGGAAGTTAATGGGTTTGATTTTGGGGAGTAAGCAGAAATTAGGAAGAAAAAAAACCGCGAAGGCGCACTAGCGGAGCCATGCGCGTTAGCGCTATAGGGCGCGAAGGAAGAATCAGGAAGGAGGCTATTGGTGGGAAATGAGTTTTTAAATACCGTTATCGCGATATGATACAGGATTGCTAAACTAGGGACTTTGCACTGCCATTGAGTTTATGCCCATCGCTTATATTATCGGTCTAGGAAAATCGGGAATTGCCGCTGCACGGTTGTTAAAACGGGACGGTTGGGCGGTGACGATTAGCGATCGCAACTCTTCCGAAAATCTCCGCCAAGAACAACAGCAGCTTGCCAACGAGGGCATTGACGTGAAGTTGGGCTATTCCTTGGAACTTAACGGTTCCGATTTGCCCCAGATGATTGTCGTCAGTCCCGGCGTTCCTTGGGATGCACCGATATTAATAGAAGCGAGGAAGCTGGGTATCGAGACAATTGGAGAAGTAGAACTCGCGTGGCGATATCTCCAATCTTGTCCTTGGGTAGGTATTACTGGTACTAACGGCAAAACCACCACCACAGCTTTAGTGGCTGCGATTTTTCAAGCGGCTAATTTCCATGCTCCCGCCTGCGGCAATATCGGCTATGCTGCTGGGGAACTAGCGCTGGCGGAAAAGCCTCCAGATTGGGTAATTGCAGAACTCAGTAGCTATCAAATCGAGTCCTCTGCTACAGTTGCTCCGAAAATCGGGGTTTGGACAACCTTTACACCCGATCACCTCAGCCGTCATAAAACTCTAGAAAACTACTACAACATTAAGGCACATCTACTAAGTCAGTCTCAGCAGCAAGTATTGAACGGAGACGATCCCGAACTGCGGAAAACTGCACGCGATCGCTTTCCCAATGCTTACTGGACAAGTGTGAATAAAGCCGATTTAATTGGGGAGAAAGGTTTCTACATCGAAGACGGTTGGGTTGTAGAGACGCAAATGGCATCTCCACAAGCTGAAAAACAAGGTGAAAAAATCGTGCAAGCATCGGCGTTGCGGATGGTGGGAGAACACAATCTGCAAAATCTACTGATGGCGGTAGCGGCGGCGAGACTGGCGGGGATTGAGAAAGAGGCGATCCAAGAAGCGATCGCAAACTTCCCCGGCGTTCCCCATCGCCTGGAACACATCTGCACGCTGGCGGGGATTGACTTTATCAACGACAGCAAAGCCACCAACTACGACGCCGCCCAAGTTGGATTAGCTTCCGTTAACAGTCCCGCGATTTTAATTGCTGGTGGTGAAGCCAAAGCGGGTGATGACACCAGTTGGCTAGAGACGATTCAAACCAAAGCCACCGCCGTATTACTCATCGGTGACGCCGCCACTGTTTTTTCCCAGCGACTACAAGACGTTGGCTATTCCAGTTACGAAATTGTACAAACGATGGAGAAGGCTGTCTCTAGAGCGGCTGAATTAGCTCAAGCTCATGGCGCTAAAGTTGTCTTACTTTCTCCAGCCTGTGCCAGTTTCGATCAATACCAAAATTTTGAGCAACGCGGCGACCATTTCCGCCAACTTTGCCTTGAGTTATTGTAGCAATTAGAACTGTAGCATTTAGAACTGTAGCAATTAAACGAGTTCAGCTGTCAATTCTTGAATATATAGCTGATTGCAAGGGATTGTATCCGCTAGACTTGCATCGAATATCATACCCGTATGAATTTCTAGCTGAGCATCCGGTAACGCTTCAAAGAAAAAACGTTCTTTTGGAAAAACAATCCGCTCAAAGTACCAATTTGGGATATTCGCAATCCGAGCGATCTGAATTTGGCTGGTGGAATTGATATAACAGCAGAGAATTCTATCAGACGAATTTGGAGGAAGAGAATCAAGTATCTGAGTCATAACTATCCTACTTCTGTAAGGCTGATGATGAATGAATCTGGCTTTGCCGAAAACTCATACCAATTCGGTTGCTAATTTATAAAGCAGGGAATCGGTAATTTGTAATGTCTTTTCTTTACAGGATAGGGGTAATGCGAAAAGGCTGTCGGGTAAAATCCTGCCTTAACTGGGTGCTTATCCCATCAAGATTAAACTGAGCAACAGTCATTTTGTTATACTCATCTTGCATAAATTCATGCAGCATCCAAAACCATCTATCTCGATAGGGGGTTCCTTCAGTAAATCTTGAAGCAAGTTTGTAAGCATCTCTCATGGATACCAAGAACCCGTATTTATCGATGTCTTCTTCTTTTATACAATTTTTCTGCCAATAGACTGTAAGAGCATTCAGAGTTGCTTCATCAAGTAAATAAATTTCTTCTTTTTGACTCATTTTGTATTGTTCAACAGAATCTGTTGCCCTGAATAAACTGCTGTGAAAAATATCTTAATATTAACCAATTAGATAAATGAAGAAGCAGTATCGCAGATGATTTTTTGAGATCGTTCGCTCAATGTTGGTTGTTTAAGCTTCTTCCCATCTAACGGTCTATGTGAAACCCTGGTTTAGCTTTGACAAGAGTGATTAAATTTGGCATTTCCTGGTAACAATAGCTACAAAACCAGTAAACTTTCCCCAAAGCAGCATGGCGGACTAAGGGCTGGGAACAGCAAGGGCAAGAAGGCATTTTTCTTTTCTATTCAAACGCTTTATCTAAAAGTTAACGCCTAAAAGTGAAGAAGTCGGGAAGAAGGAAAGTTAGATTTTGTCAGCGTAACCATGCTTAAGGTCGGGGCGGGCTGTTTTGGAGACGATAACCTACGCCATAAACGGTTTCAATTAAATCAGCGGGTGCGCCCACTGCTTGCAGTTTCCGCCGTAAATGCTTAATGTGAGCCTTGATGGTCTCTTCATGAGGCATTTCTTCAGGCTGCCAAAGGCGTTGGAGAATCTCATCTCGCTTTAATATGCAGCTACCCTTTTTCAAGAACAGTTCTAGTAAGCAACACTCTTTTGCAGTTAAATTCAGAGGTTGACCGGCATAGGTAGCTTCATGGGTAGCTGGATTGAAGTGTAAGTCTCCCCACTTCAACACCGACTGCAAAGCCGAACCCTCTGAGTCCATTACCGTTTTGGCAGAAGCCAATAGCCTTATCAGTTTTTCTCGCTCTTTTCTTAGTTTTCTTAGGCTATTTCGCTGAGTGATTAGGAGCTTTTGTTGCTCAGTTAGTGCTTTTTGTCGCTTTTCATGGTTATTTTGACATGTAATCAAGTTTTTTTGGCTCCTTATCCTCGCTTGTTGTTGTCTTTCACTGGCTTCTGATTGATTAAGAGAGTTATCTGTATCGCTACTATGTGTGAAATTCATTTGTTTTAGGTGTAAACAAAAACGACACTAGCAGAGTAAAAGTTGCATTACAGCTAGAAGATTTATGGCTGTATGGCTGTAACGAACTTCGATTTTTTTAACTTATCTACGATCTATGACATTAGTGCCAACTATGACGTTAGTGCCAAAAAGTGAAAATCTGAGGTCAGGGTAAGATTCAATCGATAGTTTGGGGGACTTCCCTTCCGATGAAGCGATCGCCCTCGTTTCACTGAACGCTACTTAAACCTGAGACTCTTGTTTCAAGCGATAGCCCAAACCATAAACAGTTTCAATCAAATCACTCGGGGCACCAATCGCTTGCAATTTCTGCCGTAAACGCTTGATGTGGGTCTTGATTGTTTCTTCTTGCGGGATTTCTTCAGTGGGCCAAAGGCGGTCGAGAATCGCACTCCGACTCCACACCCGGCGACCATTTCGCACGAACAGCTCGATTAAGCGATACTCTTTTGCCGTCAATTCCAGAGGATGACCGCCATAGGTGACTTCACAGGTAATCGTGTTACAGCACAAGCCTTCCCAGTTAAGGATGGGTGGTACCGTCAAACTACCCCGACGCAGTAAAGCACGGATGCGAGCAAGTAACTCTTGCTTGTCAAAAGGGTAAACAACATAATCATCTGCGCCTGCATCTAATACCATTACCTTCTGAGCAGCGCTATCCTGAGTCGCCACGATGAGGACAGGGGTGCGATCGCCCATGCACCGCAATTGTCGGCAAAAGTCGATACCGTTCAAGTTCGGCAAGCACAAATTCAAGATAATCAAGTCGTAGGGAAAGGTTTGCGATTGCTCCCATCCGGCTTGACCATCAGGGGAAAAATCAACTACATAATTTTGGTCAACGAGCGCTTGGTTCAGGGTTTTAGCAAGGTATTGCTCATCTTCCACTAGCAGAATTCTCATAGGAGCTTCACTGAAAAAGTGAAAAACTAGGGAAAAGTTGGGTGTTTCCCTAGAGTATCACCGAGAAGCTGATTAAAGCATTGCTCTTTAGCATAGGATATAAAAAACGTCAACTATTTTTGGGCAATGCCAGCCGTTATTGCCCGAAATTGCTGCCAGCAGATGGTGAGGAGGTGGATGGCTCCGATTCCAGGCGATCGCTCTCCAAAAGCCGAGCGATCGCGTTCGCAACGAGCTGGGCGGCTCCTTGGAAGAAGGGTCGATCTAAATTGGTCGGCGTATCGCTGGGCTGATGATAGTGGGGAGTCCGCAGATTCGCTGTATCGGTCAACAGCACTGCACCCACTCCCCGATACCAGAACGGCGCATGATCGCTACGCAACACATCGGGGGTCATGAGACCTTTTAAAGGCACGGGTACGGTGAGAACCAGGGGTAAACCGGGTTGAGCGGACTTTTTAAAAGCGTCTAGCAGTGGCAAGTGTTCGGTGTCGCCGACGACCGCTAGAAAGTCGCCTTTATCGCTGGGTGGAGTGATGGGCAAACCAGGGGGAAGTTTCTGGCAGCCTGGGGTGTAGCAAGCATAGCCCACCATATCCATGACGATGACGCCGCGCAGGTTATCTAAATTTGTCTGCTTTGCGGCAAAGGCAAGACTGCCCCGGAGTCCCAATTCTTCTTGGTCAAAGAATGCTAATTGTAATGTCTGGGGAGTGGGGCGGGAACCGAAAAGATGAGCCATTTCCAGAATTACGGCAACACCGCTAGCATTGTCATCGGCACCAGGAGAACCGGGAACGGTATCGTAATGGGCGGCGATGAGAACGGTTCCCGCTTTCTTATCGGTGCCTTTGCGAGTCGCAACAACGTTGACGCCGCCCTCGAAAGTTTGTAATTCGGGCGACCAGCCCAACTTTTTGAGCGATTGCGTCAGGTATTTGCGAGTGCGATCGCGTTCTGTCTGGGTGTAGCGCTGAAAGTTTAATGCGTTGACGTGCGCCATCAGCCGCTTTGGGTCTACATTCGGGGCATTGACGGGTTTCTCAGACGCCACTGCTACATCGAAATGCTGGACTGGAGGTGCTGGAGTGCTTTCTACCCGGCTTTCAATGACTGGTTGCGATCGCTGCTGGAAGAATTCATGGCTGCTGACGGCGACTGCGATCGCGACCAGTGCTAACACCGAGACTATCCATTTCCTCATTTTTCTACCTAAAATTACCGTTTGTTTATCGCCGCCCCCCGTCCAGACCTAGAATAACGACTGAGGGAGTTGGGTCTATTCCAGCTTTCGACCGAACAAGCCGCTGGAGAGGTTCCTAAGAAACAAACATAATGTTGGATTTGTTGCTAGTCATGGCTCTGGGATTTTTAGGGAGTTTTGGTCACTGCGTGGGAATGTGTGGCCCTCTCACCGTAGCGTTTTCCCTGTCCCATCAGCAAAATACCGCTCCCCGCTGGCAGCAGCAACTGTACTTTCACGGGCTATTAAATTTGGGGCGGATTGTTAGTTATACCCTCACGGGTATTGGACTTGGGGCGCTGGGTTCTCTATTAATTGCCGGAGGACAATTCGCTGGAATCGGAAGTGACTTGCGCCGCGCGATCGCTATTTTGACCGGACTGATGCTGATCTGGTTTGGCTTGGCACAGATTAAACCAGATTTCCTGCCTCGGCTCCCGATTTTACATCCCCTCAAGCAAGGCATCTGGCACAATCGTCTGAACGCCGCAATGGTCAAGTTGTCGCTGAAATCGAGCCAGCCGCCCGGAGGGGTATCTACAAGCGATCGCCAAAATCGCCCCGACTTAACACCGGCTTTATTGGGCCTGGTTTGGGGCTTAATCCCCTGCGGATTCTTGTATGCGGCTCAACTCAAAGCAGCGGAAACGGGCAGTCTCTGGATGGGGGCAGCAACCATGCTCGCTTTTGGGCTGGGAACGCTGCCCATGATGCTGGGTGTCGGAGTGTCGGCATCTAAATTAAGTGCTGACAAACGCAGCCAGTTGTTTCGGCTGGGCGGTTGGGTGACGCTGACGATTGGTATCCTCACCCTGATGCGAACCGGCGACACAATGGTAGATTACACGGGACACGCGGCGTTACTGTGTTTGATGCTGGCGCTGATTGCCCGTCCGGTTAGCCGCTTCTGGTCGCAATTCTTACATTACCGCCGCGCCTTGGGAGTGGGAGCTTATGTGCTGTCCCTTGCCCACATTTTTCACATGGTAGAGCATACGCTGAACTGGAATTTCAACGCAGTGTTTTTTATGTTACCAGTGCATCAATGGGGGATGGGCGCGGGAGCGATCGCTTTGGCGTTGATGACTCCAGCGGCACTAACCAGTTTTGACCGGATACAGAAATCTTTAGGCAAACGCTGGCGACAGATTCATCTACTGAGCATTCCAGCGTTTCTCCTGTGTGTAATTCATGCGGTGCTAATCGGTTCCCATTATCTCGGTACTTTAGGGGGGACTTGGGCGAATCAGCTGCGGGTAGTCTTACTGGGAATGGTGGCGTTGGCTGTATTGCTGGTGCGAGTTCGCTGGATTTGGTCACTTTTTTCACTTGAAAAATTATATGTCCCTCCTTCCCAGTCTCGGTAAAAGTATCAGAAGATCCCCCGTGGATCAGATACGCTTGGCGGATTTTAAAAACCTAACCCCCCAACCCCCTTCCCTGCAAGGGAAGGGGGAGCAATTCACCCCTCCCCTGAGAGGGGAGGGGTTGGGGGAGAGGTTCCGCCTCTACAAAACTGGAGATTTAGTTCGTTATCTTTCTGACGGCAACCTGGAGTTTTTAGGTCAAATTTACCAACCGTATCTTAATCAGAGGAGTTGGGGGAATCGTCGGTATTTGTTACAGACAATGGGTGAGACGGTGTTCTTCCTGACACTACTGGTTACACCCGTTGCTGCCCATAAGGTGCAGATTGCAGAAGATGTCGGTGGCACCTTGCACATCGAACCCAATGACAACCCCAAAGCTGGAGAACCTTCTCTTACCTGGTTTGCACTCACTCGCAAAGGCGGTCAAGTCATCCCCTTACAGCAGTGTGATTGCCAGTTAACCGTCTACTCTGAACCCCGCACCCAAAACGCCTCGCCCATCTTGTCGCCCCCGCTAAAAGCCATTTCCGCAGAAGGGTATCAAGGCATTCCGGGTGCCGAGATTGTTTTCCCCAAGCCGGGGACTTATCAGGTGCAACTCAGTGGCACACCTGCATCGGGAGCGAATTTCCAGCCGTTTGAGCTAAAATTTCCCGTCACCGTAGCAGCCGGGACTGCGGTGCCAAAAGTTAGTCAGTTTAGCCAGCCATCTAGTCAGGAGCAAGTTCCTGGAGATACCTTAGCTTCCGCTAGTGCGAACAACTTCGCATCCGCTAGCGCGATCGCTATATTCGTCATTCTCGGGCTGGGAATCGCTTGGCTTGTCTGGCGGCGAAGAAAATAAAGGTGCTGGGAGACATTGCGCCGTGCAATTTTCTTGAATGAAAATCCCACCAGATGCTTCTAAAGCAAGTTAGAAGCATCTGGTGGGACTGAAGATTGACTCTCTTAGTGCATACACTTGGAACCTCACCCCCAACCCCTCTCCGTGAACGGAGAGGGGAGAATATTGAACCCCTCCCCGTAAACGGGGAGGGGCTGGGGTGGGGTTCAACATTCACGAGGAGGGACTGGGGTGGGGTTCACCTTAATAGGTGCCGTCTTCGTACTCCGGCGCTTTGGTTTTTTCAGGAATGTTTAGGCGGGGCGCTTTGTAAGGTTCTGGCTCCTCAGCATCTTCCCAAACATCTTTCTCCTCGTATGCGTCTTCTTCGTAGTCCTCTTCGTCGTCGTATGGCTCAGATTCCACGTAGGGTCGATCTTCATAGCGAACGCCCCGCGTTTCGGTTGTCGCCTCGCTCCAGTTATCCTCTTCGTCGTCTTCTTCGTAATAAATGGATTCGGCTTGGCGCTTCCGAACTGGCTCTGGTTCTGGTTCGTCCCACTCGTCCTCATCCCAGCGGTTTTCAACAACCGGGGTAGAAGTGCGGAGTGGCGTGACGGTCGGAGTGCGAATGGGGATGCCAGTTCCCAGCTGCTTGTCCGATGCAACCGTCGGCTGAAAGTAAGCTTCCTCGTCTTCCCGTTCCCAAGGCGCTCTGCCGATGCCCAGACGCTCTAAAACGCCCACCGTTAGCTGAACGAGACGCTCTTCGGAGCCTTCAAATACAATTAATCGATTCGGGCCACTGCTGACAATTTCCTCAATCGGCAGCTCATAGGTGCTAATCACTTGGTCGGGAATTTGCGGCAGCCCCAAAGATGCCACGATCAATGAGTAAACTTTGCCACTGTCAGGATCGAACTTGAAACTCCGGACTCTGCCTAGAAGTTCGCCCGTTTCCGTAATCACTTCGCTGTTGATCAGGGTGCTGTAGGCATCAACGTCGATATCTTCAATAACGTCGTCATCTTCAACCAAGATCACATCGCCCATCTGACGGATGCTATCAAGGAGCATATACCGGGGCATTCCCGCAATCGAGAGCAGATTGTCTCGCAAACCGAGCGCCACAACCTTGCGCTGATCGATGTCTACCAATAGCTCCTTGACAACACCCACGCGCTTACCAGTGTCGCGGGTGATGACTTGGGTATTTAAAATGTCGGAGCGTTGACGGATTTGTTCAGATGTCATTGGAGGCCGAATCCCGATCTCGAATCCTATTAGTTACTAATACTAATTCAAATCATACAGACTCTTTTTGAGACTGCAATTTTAGTCCCAAAACTTGGGTGTAAGCTCCTCGCGCCTGAGTGACGCCGATCGTGCGTTCAGATGACTCAATCATAGGGCGTCGGAGACTCACAACAATAAACTGCGCCTGCATCGCTTGTTGTTTAATCATTCTAGCTAATCGCTCTACGTTTGCCCCATCCAAAAACATATCGACTTCATCAAAAGCATAGAATGGCGAGGGACGGTAGCGTTGCAGGGCAAAGATGAAACTCAGGGCGGTGAGGGATTTTTCGCCGCCGGACATGGAAGCAAGCCGCTGTACGGGTTTGCCTTTGGGGTGTGCAACGAGGTTTAAACCTCCAACGAAAGGATCTTCAGAATCGTCGAGTTGTAAGTAGCCATCGCCATCGGAAAGTTCGGCAAATATTGACTGAAAGTTTTGATTGACTGCATCGAAGGCTTCTTGGAAGGCGCGGCGTCGGAGGGTGGTGAAATTTTCAATTCGCAATAACAATTCGGTGCGTTCTGCTTCTAATGTTGCTAATTTCTGAGTGAGTTCTTCTAATCGGGTGGTGGTACGTTCGTATTCTTCTAACGCCAGCATATTGACGGGTTCCATTGCTTGCAGGCGTTTGGCGATCGCTCGCATTTCTTTTTGCAATTGTTCTAGTTGAGCGATTAAGGAGTCAAAGGCGATCGCTTCCGTCTCGGTAGAACCTGGATTGACGAGCATGGGCACTTCTGGCAGCGGATCGGGTAATTCTGCTTGTTGTGCTTCTAGCTGCGGTTGCACGGTGGCTAAGGCTTCCCGGTGCTGTTGTTGGGTTTCTTGGAGTTTTTGCAGTTGCCATTCTAGCTGCTGTTGGGAAAGATGACGCGATCGCAATTCTTGTTCTGCGCGATCGCGTTGTTGTTTAATTTCCCCTAATTTCTCTTCTTGCTGTTTTAATCCGGCTTGGGTTTGGGCAATTTGAGTGCTAAGTTCTTCGGCTTTAGTGTTGAGTGCTGTTAGCTGATTTTGTTGCTCTATCTGTTGTGTGCGATATTCTTGCAAGCGCTGCTGACATTCTTGGATTTTTTCTTGCGCTCGCTGTTGCTGATTTTCCAAATCTTTTAATCTTTGCTCAGCGGCACGAAGCGCTTTTTCTCGTTCTTGTAGCTGTTGTTCGCCAGTTTTAATCGTCGCCTGAATTTGTTGCCATTCGCTAGAAGTTTGGGATTGTTCTAATTCTGCTAAAGCTTGCCGCAGTTGTTGCAGTTGCGCTTCCTGCGCGGGTAATTCCGTATCCAGAGAGGCTAAGCGAGATTCAGCAGTGTGGAATTCTTGGGTATTTTTAGAAAGAAGCGATCGCGCTTGTTCTGTTTGTGCAATTAAGTTCTTAATTTCCTTTTGCAACTGTTGGCATTGCAGTTCTTGTTCCCGCCGCTTCGCCTTCGCCTCCGTCAATTCTTGACTCAGATGCTTGGTTTTTGCAGTCAAAGAACTGATAATTTCACCACAGCGATCTAAAATTCGCTCAATTTCTTGCAAGCGATTTCTCAACGCCGCTGCTTCCGCTGATTCTGCCGCGTCAGCCGTCCCAAAATGCAGCCCAGAACGTTGATTGCTACTGCCACCCGTCATCGCCCCGCTGCTTTCTAACAGTTCTCCATCTAGGGTGACAATCCGGTGCTGCCCCAAGTGACGACGTGCATCACTGAGCGTTTCAAAGACAACGGTGCTGCCGAAGACGTAGGCGAAGATATCCCGATACCGCGCCTCACAATCAATCAAATTCACCGCATAGTCAATAAATCCATTCGCATAACTCAGCGCCACCGTTTGAGAAAATCGCGGCGGCTGAATTTTATTCAGGGGTAAGAAGGTGATTCGCCCTGCCCGTTTTTGTTTCAGCAGTTCGATTCCCGCCGCTGCCACGCCGTCATCTTCTACCACCAGATTTCCCAGACGCGCACCGGCTGCGGTTTCCAGTGCCAGCTGATAGCGGGGTTCAACGCGCCCTAGCTGGGCAACTAAGCCGCAGACACCGGGTAATCCTGATTGCAAAATCACTTTGGTGGCGAAGGTGCCTTGCGCTTCTTGCTCGGCTTGGGCTTGCGCTTCGAGTTTATCGAGTTGGCGCTGTTTGTCCCGTTGCTCTTGTAGCAGTCGCTTCTGAGTTTCTTGCTGCATTTGTAACTCGTGTTCGGCGGCTGCCAGAGATTTCGCTAAGGATTGGATTTCTTGGGCATAATCATTGAGTTGTATTTCAAAATCAGCCAATCGAGACTGTTTTGTAGTAGATTCCGGCTCAATTGTTTTTAAAAGCTGGTTTTGCTCCTCGATTTGCCGCTCCCAGTTGGCATAACGTTCTCTGAGTTGCGCTTGCTCTGTCCGTTGCGGTTCGACCGTTTGCAGTAAAGTTTCGATTTGGCGATTTAGGGCGGTTTGTTGCTGCACCCAAGCTTCCGAGGCGGCAGCGATCGCACTGGCGGCTTCCCGTCTTTGCTCTAAAACTTGCTGCGCTTCATCCCGTGCGGCACGTAGAGACGCGATATCGTTGGTTTCGATAACTTGTTGTTCTTGAGCGAACTGTTGCAGCTTTTGCTGGTGTTGTTGAAGACTTCGCTCCTCGTGTTCTATATTCGCTGTTGTCGTCCCAAGTGCTGTTTCTAACTCGCGCTGCTGGCGTTGTGTCGCTCGCCGTTCCGCTTCCTGAGTCGCGAGAACCGATTGCAAAGCCAGAAGTTCTTCTTCCCCCAGCGCTTTCACTTGGGTATTCAGTTGGTCGAGTTCTGCGGTTGCTTGCTGGATTTGAGCGTAGAGGGCAGTTAGTTGGGTGGTTAACTCAACACAAGTGCGATCGCCTGCTGCGATTTGCTCTTTGAGGCGTTGCTCTTGTTGTTGAAGACTGCGCCATTTTAGAACGACTTCCCACTGTTCTTTCTGCTGAAGTTCGGCGCGAAGTTTTTGGTATTTTTCAGCTTTGATGCGATCTTGAGATAAGCGATCGCGTTGGGCAACCAGTTCCGCCTCGACGATGCGACAGCTATCTTCGCGCTCTTTAACGGAATCTAGCGTGTTCTTCGCCTGCACAATTTTCCGGTCAAAGGTCGCCACTCCAGCCAATTCGTCAATTATTTCCCGCCGTTCTCGCGGGTTCATAGAAATAATTCCGGTGACATCCCCTTGCAGCACCACGTTGTAGCCTTCTGGATAAATCCGCAGGCGGTTCATTTGTTCGTGGAGTTCCGTGAGGTTGCAGGATGCGCCGTTGATGTAGTAATTCGACGTGTACGTGCCTTGCTGAGTGACTCGCAGTTTCCGCGTCACACTCCATTCTGAGTTATCAATTCTCCCTCCCTTTTTAAGGGGAGGCGAGGGGGGATCGTCACCCACTTTTTCCAGGGTGGGATCGTCGGGATTTTCTCCTTGCCCATTGTGCGTTTCCTCCTCCTCATCTGCGAAAGCATCCGGTACATCAGACAAATCAAACGTCACCGTCACGCTAGTCTCCACCGTGCCGCGATGGGTTTGGTTGTGATTCACCAAATCCGGCAAGCGTTCCGCCCGCATTCCCTTAGAACTGGCAAGTCCCAGGCAAAACAGCAGCGCATCGAGAATATTCGACTTCCCCGAACCATTGGGGCCAGAAACCACGGTAAACCCCGGCAGCAACGGAATTGAGGTGGTGCCGCCGAAGGATTTGAAGTTACTGAGTTCCACTCGCTTGACATAGACCATAGGCGCTGGTCAATTAGGCTGTTCGGGTAGGTACAAGTGTATCAGTGTAATGATTCTCAATAGGTTAGCAGACGTGCTCAACTGATGACACCTTTACTCTTCAAGGATGTCTCTTGTGACCTCAATTAACTCGCTAATACTGATTTGCCTGCCAAGATGCGACTCCAGAACCTCGACGATTGCTGCTAACGTACTAAACTGAACACCGTTTAGCTCATTACGCACGGCGCTGCCGATTGTATTCTTGCTGACTCTACCTTGAGCAAGCTTCATCAATTGATACTGAGTTATTGCCTCACGCTCAAGAAACTCCTTTAGCCTCCATCGTACAGTTATCATTGATGTTCCAACTTCAATGCTCTTGGTTGTACCCAACATATTGGGTATACTGAGCCAGTAACCCAATGGATATGAGCATAATGGAAAGGCGTTTGCGAGTAGCATCGTTTTTTTCTGGTATTGGAGGCTTCGATCTCGGCTTTGAAATGGCAGGGATGGAAGTCGTCATGCAGTGCGAAATAGATCCCTTTTGCAGAAAGGTGTTAAAAAAGCACTGGCTTGATGTTCCATTGTATGGTGATATTGCCGAGATCGAAAATGAGCAAATTCCCCATGCCGAGGTCTACGTCGCAGGATTTCCTTGCCAAGATTTGTCCTTAGCAAACCAAGGTAAAAGAAAGGGTTTAAAGGGAGAAAGAAGTGGACTGTTTCACGAATTTATCCGACTGGTTAAGCAACGACAACCTCGATGGATTGTCCTCGAAAATGTCCCAGGATTGCTCAATAGCAACTCTGGAAGAGATTTTGCAGTTGTCCTCCATGCCTTGGAAGGAAGCGGGTATGGCGTTTCGTGGAGAGTGTTTGACTCTAAATTTTTCGGAACACTCCAGAGACGTAGAAGAATCTTCCTTGTCGGAAGTCTTGGCTCAATCCGTTCCGCTCAGGTTCTTCTTGACGACAGACCATTTAAAATCTCTACTAGATCGAGCCAGTGCAAGGAACAAGCCATTACCACCAGCTCTAGAAAAAGCAATAAAAAATCAAGTATCTATTCTATCCAGCACGCCTCAGTTGGAAGAAAGCATACAGCGGGCCCGCAGTCAAAAGGATTCCGTAATGACGGAGAAACTTGGACTCTTGATTCAAGAGGCAGCTCAGATGTTGTCTGTAAGACGGATGACTCCTTCGGAGTACGAGAAACTTTAGGGATTCCCTTTGGATTGGACTCTCGTCGATTCCGAGTCTTAGGTAATGCTGTTACAGTTTATGTTGCCAAGTACATTGCCGAACGAATAGTTTATGTTGAAAAAGGGCATCAGCTTTTGAAAGAAAGCTCAAATCCTACTTTCAAACAATTAGCTCTCTTCTAAAGAGATCATGCTAGTCGTAAAGAGTTCATCATCTCTCACCCCATACTTAATTAGTCTCTCAACCAATTCTTGAAGGTCTAAATACAAAACATTATCTATATTAATATAAAAATTAATGGCTTCATCCTTTGTAATTTCATAAGGGATAAATGCACAATTCAATTCCCCACTCTTCTGGCGCTTCAGGGTTTCAATATCAGGTAATTTCCTGAGTAGGTGTAGATAGATAGTTTTACCCATTGCCGCTACAAATTTTTTATCGGAACTGACGCATATTCCTCCTTTTACGATTAACTGTTCTTGCAAGCGTCTCCAAGCATTAGCCGGAATTAAGCCTGGAGTGGTTACTCTACCAGTTTTTGTAACTCGTGCAGGAAAACTATCTAATCTTACGTCCTCTCCATTTTCCCATTTAGTTACATGGTCGGTAAGAATTCTTGTAGAACTTGTTTCCCCACCTCCCTGAATTTCAAGAATGCAGGCATCGCCATTTCTCTTGTCTCTCAAAATAAAGTCTGCCCTTTGCCTGAGTCTCGTTGTAACCTCATACCTATATTCAATATCTTGGGCTGCTATACCAGCCTCAAAGATGACTTGTGATATTTCAAATAAGCGCGAGCGCTGATATGATGACTTGTGATATTTCAAATAAGCGCGAGCGCTGATATGAGGTTGGATTCTGCATATCTGTAGACAAAAGCCTATGCTCGCAAACAATCAACGGAACGCCGCCGCTACTTTCAACCACACACATCGGTTTTTGTTCAAGCTCTCGGTTAATTTTTTTACAAGTTTTACCAAGGTATGGACATAACTTCTCAGCTGATTGATACTCGGAAGCTGTTAAAGCGTGAGTATTCATACCTAAAAATTCAATAATCTTTACAGCCATAAGCTTTCCTATGTCTATTCAATTATGAGCGATCGCATCTTTGGACCCCCACAATTTAGCGCGATCGCTCCCAGCTATGATGCTTGTATAGAATCACCAGCAACCAGTAACAGCGTAAACTGAGATGACACCGACGCTCTTAAATAACCGCTATCGCATCATTCGGGCGTTGGGAACAGGTGGGTTTGGCGAAACCTTTTTGGCGGAAGACACCCATATGCCTTCTCGTCGTATCTGTGTCATCAAGCAACTGAAACCTGTCACCAACAACCCCCAAGTTTATCAACTCGTTCAAGAGCGATTTCAGCGAGAGGCAGCTATTTTAGAGCAACTGGGTGAAGGAAACGAACAAATTCCTCGGTTGCACGCTTATTTTGAAGAAAAAGAGCAGTTTTACTTAGTTCAGGAATGGATTGAAGGTTTCACCCTGAGTCAAAAATTGCAACAGCAGGGACTTCTGGGCGAAAAATTAGTCAAGGAAATGCTAGCAAGTCTCTTGCCAGTTTTGGATTATATCCACACCAAAGGGATTATCCACCGAGACATCAAACCGAGCAATATTATTCTGCGACAACAGGATGACAAGCCTGTTTTAATCGATTTTGGCATCGCCAAGGAAATCATTGATAGGACGGTAGACGCCCAAAGCGATATCAGTCAATCAATTGCTGTCGGGACGCTGGGTTATATGCCCCCAGAACAAGCAGCGGGTAAACCTGTCTACGCAAGCGATATTTATAGTCTAGGATTGACTGCGATTTATCTGCTGACAGGTAAACGTCCTCAAGACTTCCATATCAATCCTCAGACGGGCGAGATGATGTGGGATGCAGACGCCCTAGGATTTAGCCCGAATTTAGTAGAGGTTTTGGATAAGGCAGTGCGATGTCATTCGAGCGATCGCTATCAAGATGCCAAAGCCATGCTATCAGCTCTGCAACCTCACGACCAAGCCTTGCCGCACGCCCAAAAGCTTTCCATATCTGATGTAAATACGATTAACTTTGCAGAGATACCAACCTCACCCCTTCCATCTGTTAGACAAGAGAAATCAGAACCTAGAATTCCCCACAGCCGTCAGGAGTATCGCCATCGCCAGATATTGATCAATAAGGTCAAAAATTACTGGATAAAAGGCGTTCTTGAAACTTCCTTACATGGCAAAGCGCTAATAGAACTCGGCTTAGAAAAACGCTTGGATGCAATCGATCGACCTTGGGGGATTGTCTGGGAAACTGCCGACCAACCCAGACAAACTTTATCTAAAAATACTAGAGTCATCGACCTTTTCAATCAAATGGGAGAAGGGCGAACTTTATTAATATTAGGCGAACCGGGGGCAGGAAAAACAACAACCCTTCTAGAACTCGCCCGCGATCTCATTAATCTTGCCGAAAAAGATGTCAATCAGCCAATTTCCGTAGTATTTAATCTTTCTGCCTGGACAAATGCCAAAGAAAAAATTGCTGACTGGCTGATTCGGGAACTCAATACTAAATATCAAGTTTCTAAAGAAATTGGGAAGAATTGGATTAAGGAGCAACAACTACTACTGTTACTAGATGGCTTAGATGAAGTCAGTGCCGAACGGCGGGAGTATTGTGTTGAAGCAATTAATCAATTTAGCCAGGAATACGGGCAAACTGAAATTATTGTTTGTAGCCGCATCAAAGATTATGAATTGTTATCAAACCGCCTCCGATTTCAAGGCGCAGTTTTTATCCAACCGCTCACTTTAGAACAAATTTACCAATATCTAAAAAGCACGGGAACAGAACTAGCAGCACTCAACACCGCACTGCAAGCAGATACGACACTGCAAGAATTAGCCAAATCCCCGCTAATACTCAGTATTATGACCCTCGCTTACCAAGGAATGTCAATTACTGACTTACCCGGTCTAAATTTAGAAGAACGCCGCCAACATTTATTTGATAAATATATTCAAAGAATGTTTGAGCGCAGAAGTGGGAATACTCAGTATTCAAAAGAACAAGCAATACATTGGCTAAGTTGGCTGGCACAAAGGTTAGTTGAAAAGTCACAAACGGTATTTTTAATTGAACGGATTCAGCCTAGTTGGTTGCCAACAAACGGGCAAAGAAGAATGTATGCTGTTACTCTGGGTTTGTTGATTGGACTGAGTGCAGCATTGGGGGCTGGTATAATTTCTGGGCACGCGGCGGGGCTGCAAATTGGATTAATTGTTGGACTCATTAGTGGACTATGTGGTTTTCTGGGTGCA